>CAZMRN010000456.1:0-1500 GCA_964568575.1 uncultured Caulobacteraceae bacterium | reverse complement strand
GCATCAGATTTCGGCGCGCTGGGCGCGGGCCTGGCGCCGGTCGCTCCAGGCGATCAAACCCAGCAAGCCGACGACCAAGCCGAGAAGGGCCCAGGCGAACAGCGTGAAGACGATCATGTCGGTCGCTCCTTTTTTCGTTTGCGTAATGTTAGAACTGATAAGCGACGGCGAGGCTGAAGCGGTTGCGCTCCAGCGCGTCGCTGTCGCCGTAGGCGTAGGCGCCGCGCAGGCGGACATGCTCGCTTGCGGCGCATTCGACGCCGGCGCCGATCGTGTGCAATGTTTCCTCGAACGAGAAATCATTGCGGGTGACGACGCAGCCGTTCGGCGGCGCGCACACGGCGGCGCGCACCGTACGCACCGCATCGACGTCGAAGCGCTCATAACCGACTTCCGCGAACACGAGCGTGCGCTCGCCGAACACCCGCCCGATGCGGCCGGTGATCGCCCATTGGTCGTCGATGCTGACGGTCGCGGTTTGGAGGAAGCCGGCCGGCGTGGTTCCGGTTGCGGAAGCGGAAGCGCCGTCGATGGTGTAGCGAACGCCGCCGCCAACCACCCAGGCAGAGCCCACCCGCGCATCCCAGCCGGCGAAGGCGGCGTAAACGACCTCGCCGTCCGGCGTCGGGTCGTAGCTTTCCGCCGCCGCCTCGAGGCCGATATGCAGCCCCTGGAAGGGTTCGGCCTGGGCGGCGCCTGCGCCCAGCCCCATCGCCAGCGCCGCGGCGGCCGCGTTGATCATCGATTTCATCGTGCATCCCTTTCGAAAGCGGCGACGACCGCCGCGTTGGCGAAGGGTTTGCGCCGAGGCCGTTGGCGCCGGCGTCGGCGCAGGCGTTGGAATGCCGTTTGAATCCTGGGAAAAAGCGCTGCATCGAGCCGCCGATGACCAACACGACCTCCCCAGACAGCCTTAGCCTCCGCCTGTTCGGGCCTATGCGCGTCCTGCGCGGCGGCGCGGCGCTGGAGATCCCCGCGTCGCGCAAGACGCGCGCGATCCTTGGCTTTCTGGCGCTCAGCGGCCGGCCAACGTCCCGCCAACGCCTGTGCGACCTCTTCTTCGACCGGCCGGACGATCCCCGTGCGGCGTTGCGCTGGAGTCTCGCCAAGATCAGGCTGCTCGTCGACGCGCCTGGCCGGCCGCGGCTGGTGGCTGAACGCGACAGCGTGCGCCTCGATCTTGCGTCCGCCGATCTCGACGTCGCGACGGTTCTCGCCCTCGCGGCAAGGCCGCCGGAAGCGGCCTCCGACAGCGAGCGCCGCGCAGCGCTCGCGCTGATCGCCGGCGATCTCCTGGAGGATTGCGAGCTTCCCGACCGGCCGGACTATGCGGCCTGGCTGGCCTCCCAGCGGCAGGACATGCGCGCCATCGCGCTGCGGCTTGCCCGCACGCAGGCCGAGCGCGCCAGCGGCGAGCAGCGGATCGTGGATCTGCATCGCGTGCTGGCGCTGGATCCGCTCGATGAAGCCGCCGCAGCGTCGCTTGCGCGCGCCCTCGTT
>CAZMRN010000455.1:0-1503 GCA_964568575.1 uncultured Caulobacteraceae bacterium | reverse complement strand
AGATGCGCCGCCAAAGTCGATTTGCCGACGCCCTCGCCGCCTTCCAGCGTGATGAAGCGGCCGGCGCGCACGGTCATGATCCGCCGCGCAACATGTCGATCAGCGCCGCGCCGGCGCGCGTGAACGGATCGGCCTTGCCGATGCGCCGCCCGGCATAAAGCGGAAACGTGCGGCGCGGAAAGTTCGGGCCTTCGACAACCAATTGCGCCACTTCCGCGCCCGCCTCGATCGGCGCCGGCAGCGGTCCGAGATAGGACACGCTCGCGGTGAGGCCGATTGTTGCGCTGCGCGGCAGGCCGAGCACGATCGGCGCGCGCGTCACCAGCGGCACGGCGCGCCGTGATCCGAGAAACACATCGGCCTGCGCCACTTCCGCATCGGCGGGGTAGAGCGTCACGGCGGTGAAATCATAGAACGCCGCGCGCATCAGCCGCTCGGCTTCGGCGCGCCGCGCCGCCATGCTGGGCATGCCATTGAGCACGATGATGCGGCGCTGCCCGTTCAACGCAGCCGAACCGACGAGCCCATAACCCGACGCGTTCGTATGGCCCGTCTTGACGCCGTCCGCGCCGGCGAACGCGCCGAGCAGCGGATTGCGATTTTCCTGCGTGCGGTTGTTGTACGTGTAGGTGCGCTCCGAATAGAGGCGGTAGAATTGCGGATGCTGCGTGATCAGGATGCGCGCCAGCCGCGCTAGGTCGGCGGCGCTAATGACGTGTTCGGGATCGGGCACGCCGGTGACGTTGCGAAACCGCGCGCTGCGCAAACCCAGATCGCGCGCGCGCTGATTCATCTGCACCACGAACGCCTCTTCCGAGCCCGCGAGCCCTTCCGCCAAGGCGACGCAGGCGTCGTTCGCCGACACAATGATCGCGCCGCGCACGAGATCGCCCACGCGCACCTGCGAATTGATCGCCAGGAACATGTGCGAGCCGTCGGACACCGCGCCATGGCGCCAGGCCCGTTCGGAAACCGTGAACAGCGTGTCTTCCGTAACGCGGCCAGCCTCCAGCGCCTCCGCGACGAGCAGCATCGTCATCAGCTTGCTCATCGATGCGGGCGGCATCGGCGTTTCGCAGTCCTGGCAATAGAGCATCAGGCCGGTATCGCCGTCCATGATCGCGACGTGGCTCGCAGGGCTTGAAAATCCGGGCGCAGGGCCTGCGGCTGTCTGCGCAAAAGCGGGATGCATCGTCGCCGCCGCCAAACACGCCGCAGCGATCCATGCCGTGTTTGCGGCGCGCGCGAGGCTGCGCGTCAACATGCGATCTCCCGAATCAAGCCTTGGTCCAGATGGCGGCATGAAAGCGGCGCGGATTGGGCGCGTCAACGCGCGGCCACGGTCGCTCCCGCGAAGCCCAAGGCGGCGGCGCGCGCTTGCGCGGCGCGCGCGTCCACCTCAGCCGCCCAGGGGCCGAGACGTACGCGATGCAACGTACGACCCGCCGCCGCCGGCCCATGTTCTCGCGGGCGCGGTACACGGACTGCCCGGCGATGGTCGAG
>CAZMRN010000454.1:0-1522 GCA_964568575.1 uncultured Caulobacteraceae bacterium | reverse complement strand
GATCTTCGCAAGGGCGCGCACGGCGCGTCGCATCGGAGATCATGTCATGAAACGCACGCTTCTCGCCGCCGCGCTCGCCGGCGCCATGTCGCTCGCCGCGTGCGGCGCAGGCCAAGCCGAAAAAGCCGGCGAAGAGCTCGATTCCGCGTATGAGGAATCGACCCAAGGGTCGATCAAGCTTGGCGACGGTCCGATGGAAGAGGCCGGCGAAGCGATCGACGAAGCGGCCGAACAGGCGAGCGAAACGCCGGCCGACATCGCCGCGCCGCCGCCCTCGTAGGCGGCCTCGAACGCGTCTTAGCGCGGCGCGGCGATCCGCGTCGCGCTCACGCGTCGAGCGCGCGGCGCAAACTGCGCGCCAAGGCGTCGAGCGTGAACGGCTTGGCGATGAAAATCGCATCCTCCTCCAGCAAACGACGTTCCGACGCCGAGCGGTGCGCATAACCGGTGGTGTAGACCACTTTGAGCTGCGGGAAGCGGGCCTTGGCTTCGCGCACAAGCGTGCGCCCGCTCATATCCGGCATGACCATATCGGTGAACAGAAGCGTCACGCCGGGCGTGTCGGTGAGAACTTGCAGCGCCTCGGCGCCGCTGGCGGCGTGGAGCGCCGTGTAGCCCAGCTCGCGCACCGCCTCCACGCTCATCACGCGCACGCGCTCGTCATCCTCCACCACCAGCACAAGCTCCGAGACGGCGCCGCGCGGCGGCGATGCCTCTTGCGCATCGCCGCCATCGTCCGCGCCCTCATGCTGGCCGCCCCACCGCGGCAGAAAGAGCGTGATGGTCGTGCCTGCGCCGAGCGTCGAGGCCAGCGCCGCATGGCCGCCGGATTGTTTCGCGAAGCCGAACACTTGCGACAGGCCCAACCCCGTTCCCTTGCCGACGCCCTTCGTGGTGAAGAACGGATCGAAGGCGCGCTCCATCACCTCTTGCGACATGCCGGCGCCGGTGTCGCGGATGTCGATGCGCACATAATCGCCGGGACGAATGTCGCCGGCGCGTTCGGCACTGGCGTCGTCGAGCGTGACGTTTTCCGTAGCGATAGACAGCGTCCCGCCTTGGGGCATCGCATCGCGCGCATTGACCGCGACATTGACGATCGCATTCTCCAGCTCATGGCGATCGATGCGCACGCGCCAAAGATCGGGCGCGAGCGCGGCCTTCAGCGTCACCGCTTCGCCGATCGAGCGGCGCAGAAGGTCGGTGAGGTCGACGACGACCTTGTTGACGTCGATGGTTTTCGGCTCGAGCGGCTGCTGGCGCGCATAGGCCAAAAGCCTCTGCGTCAGCGCCGCAGCGCGCCGCGCGCCCTCCATCGCATTCTTCAAGAAGCGCTCGATATCCGGCTGGCCCGCCGCGCGGCGGCGCTCGGCCATCTCCAGCGACCCGATGACGATCGCCAGCATATTGTTGAAATCGTGCGCGATGCCGCCGGCGAGTTGGCCCACCGCCTCCATCTTTTGCGACTGGCGCAGCGCCGCTTCGGACTCCTGGCGCGCCGCAACCGCCTGCTCGACGCGCT
>CAZMRN010000453.1:0-1564 GCA_964568575.1 uncultured Caulobacteraceae bacterium | reverse complement strand
TCTTGCAGCGCTCGACGACGCCTGCGCTGGAGGCCGCCTGCCCCGCGCGCCTGAAGGACGACGACCGCATGTGGTGGCCGTTCACCCGCCGCGCGCGCGTGATCATCTACCGGAAGGACGCCGTCGATCCCGCCGAGGTCGCCAGCTTCGACGCGCTCGCAACGCCCCGCTTCCGCGGCCAGGTCGTCGCGCGCACGTCGACGAACGTCTACAATCTTTCCATGCTGGCGGCGCGCATCGAGCGCGCCGGGGCGGACGACGCGCGCGCCTGGGCGCGCGGCGTGCGCGAGAATTTCGCCCGCGACCCGCAAGGCGGCGACATCGATCAGATCCGCGCCGTCGCCGCCGGCGAAGCGCAGGTCGCCATCTCGAACCATTATTATTATCTGCGGCTCGTGCAGTCCGACGACCCCGCCGATCGCGCTGTGGCGGAAAAGGTCGGGCTCGTCTTCACCGATCAGGGCGAGGGCCAGCCCGGCGCGCATGTCAACATTTCCGGCGCCGGGGTGACGCTGCACGCCAAACGCCGCGACGCGGCCATCGCGCTGCTCGACTTTCTTGTTTCCGCGCCGGCGCAACAAATTTTCGCGGGCGACAATTCGGAATTCCCGATCAGCGCCGGAACGCCGCTTGCGCCGCTGCTGCAGGGCCTTGGGCAGTTCCGCGAAGAGACCATCCCGATCTCTGCGCTCGGGCGTCGCCAGGTCGAGGCGGCGCGCCTGTTCGAAGACGCCGGATGGCGATAGAGGCGAGCCCCGCTTCGCTCCCGGCGCCGACGCAAGCCGCGCGCCCGCACGGCACAGCTGCGCCATGGGGCGCCATCGCCGCAACGTGCGCGGTTCTGGTGTGCGCAGGGCCGGCGCTGGCGGTGCTGGCGATGGCGCTGTCGGCGCCGCCGGCTGCGCAGGACGCTGCGCTGCTGCGCGACAGCGTGCTGGGCACGGTGCTGTTGCTGGGGCTCGGCGGCGGCGGCGCGGTGCTTCTCGGCGTCGCGTGCGCGACGCTCGTCAGCGTGTTCGCCTTTCCGGGACGCGGCTTTTTCGCCTGGGCGCTGGCTGCGCCGTTGGCTGCGCCGATCTATGTGCTGGCCTATGGCTATTCGGCGCTGACCTGGGCGGGCGGGCCGTTGGATTGGCCGCTGCGCGGCGTCGCGGGCGCGGCCTTCGTCTATGCGTTGGCGTGTTATCCTTATGTCTATCTCGCGACGCGCGCGGCGTTCGCGGCGCAATCGATGTGCGCGCTGGAGGCGGCCCGCACGCTCGGCGCAACGCCGATTTCGGCGATCCTGCGCGCAGCCTTGCCGGCGGCGTATCCTGGCGTCGTCGCGGGCGCTGCGTTGGCCGGCATGGAGATCGTCGCCGATTACGGCGCAGCCCAGCATTTCGGCGTGACGACGATCACAACCGGCATTTTCCGCGCGCGCTTCGCGCAGGATGCGCCGCTTCTAGCGCTGCAGCTGGCAGCACTTCTTCTGGTGGGCGCAGCGTTCCTACTATGGATCGAGCGGCGCGCGCGCGGGCGTCGCGGCTACGCGGCGGGGCCGCGCTGGCGGCCTGCGATCCTC
>CAZMRN010000452.1:0-1572 GCA_964568575.1 uncultured Caulobacteraceae bacterium | reverse complement strand
CTGGAGGGCGGCACGCCGAGCGACGCCACCGCGCGCGATTACCGCCAGGCGCTGGCGCGGCTGCGGCGCGCGGCGGGGCTCTATTCCGAGCATCCCCGCGGGCTGCAATTGCACGGCAGCGGGCTCTATTCGACCAAGGTCGTCTTGCCGGCCAACGCGCCGATCGGCGATTATTTCGCGGAGGTGTATTTATTTCGCGACGGGCGACTGGTTTCGTCGCGGCGCAGCGACATCTCCATCGCCCGCATCGGCGCCGAGCGTCTGGTGCACGAGGCCGCCACGCGCGCGCCCTTTTTCTACGGCGTTTTCGCCGTGGCCTTGGCGCTGGCGGCGGGGTGGGCGGCGGCGATGGCGTTCCGGAGGGCGTGAGGCAGCGTGACCAAACCGATCCCGCCCATCGCGCTGCACCTTGGCCTCGCCGGCCTGATCCCGTTCTATGCGTCGGCCTTCGCCACGCTGATGGACGACGGCGGCCTATCGCGGCTCGGCTTCACCGCGTTCTCGATCTATGCGGCGGCGATCCTGTCGTTTCTCGGCGGTGTGCGCTGGGGCGCGGAGATGCTGCGCGCGCCGGATCGGCCGAGCCCGGCGCGCCTGGTGTTCTCCGTGCTGCCCGCGATCGCGGGCTGGGCGTTGGCGCTTTACGCCATCACCGGCCCGCACGCCCTTGGCGCCGCGGCGGCTTTCGGGGGGCTGTTTGCGCTGCAATATGTGTGGGACCTGCGCGCCGCGCGCGATGCGGCCGCGCCGCCGTGGTACCCGCTGCTGCGCCAGATCCTTACCGGCGGGGTGATGCTGGCCTGCCTGCTGTTGCCGATCGCCGACCTGCTGCATCGCGCCTGAGCGGGCGGCGCGGTCAGCTGATCTGCGCGGTCCCGACCGGAGGCAAAGGGCCGAAGAACCCGTCGATGCGGCTGATTTTTCCTTGCGCCAAATCCAGCGCCACCGCGTCGAAGCCTTCGAACCGCGTGCCGTCCGGACGCAGGACGACCCAGGAATAGCGCGCGCGATCATGATGCATGTCGACCCCGCTCGTCGGCGCGAGCCGCGCTTGGCCTTCCTCGGCGCGGAATTCGTTCATCTGGTCGATGAAGGCGTCGATGCCGACGATCTGATAGTTCGGGTCGGTGAAGGCGACATCCGCGGTGAGCGCGCTCTCGACCAGGGCGCGCATCTTCACCGGGTCGTGCTCGTTCCAGGCGGCGAGCAATTGCGCGAAACACTGCGGTAAGGACGCCATGACATTCTCCCCCATATAAACCGACTAGCGGTTTGTTTATGGAAAGGGCCGGCCTTTGGCAAGTCAATTGGAGCGGCGCGAAGCGACCCGAGGCGTGTTGATCGCGGCCGCGCGCGCCTGCTTCGTGGATGTGGGCTTCGAGGGGACATCGACAGAGGCGGTGCTGGCGCGCGCAGGCGTCAGCAAGGGCGCGCTCTATCATCACTTCGCCAGCAAGGCGGATCTGCTGAGCGCGGTCTTCGAGGCGGCCTCGCGTGCTGCAGCCGACAGAGCGCACGCGGCGACGGCCGGCGTGGACTCGGCGCGGGCGGCCGTCGGGGCAGCGCTAAAGG
>CAZMRN010000451.1:0-1574 GCA_964568575.1 uncultured Caulobacteraceae bacterium | reverse complement strand
GACGGCTCCCCCGGCGACCGCGGCCGCGGACCTGTGCGCGCGGGGCGCAGGCGCGAACACCGTCATCGTGCTCGCCGTCTACAATCCCAAGCCCGCCTTGTTCGCGCGCCAAATCGCCTCCCTGCGCGCGCAGACCGCGAACGATTGGAGCGCCCTGGTGCTGGACGGCGGATCGGATCGCGAGGGCCAGCGCGTCATCGCCGCGACCATTGGCGCCGATGCGCGGTTTGAATGTCTGCGTCTGGAGCGCAATCTGGGCGCGCCGGGAAACTTCGCGGCAGCGCTCGCCGCCGCTCCGCCGAGCCGGTTCATCGCGCTGGCGGACGCCGACGACGTCTGGCGTCCCGACAAAATTGCGCGCACGCGCGACGCTTTGCGCCAGTCGGGCGCGTTGCTGGCCTATTGCGACATGCGCATCGTGCGCGAAAACGGCGCAGTCATTGCGGAAAGCTTCTGGACGAGGCGAAGCAATCAATGGCGCGACATCGCGGGAATGTTGATCGCCAATACCGTGACCTCGGCCGCTTCGGTGATCGATCCGTCGCTTCTCCATGTCGCGCTGCCGCCGCCTCAGACGTTCGCCAAAACATTTCACGACCAGTGGCTGGCGGTGTGCGCCTTGGCGATGGGAGAGATCGCTTACGTCGATGCGCCGCTTTACGATTACGTGCAGCACGAGGGGCAGGACATCGGCTATCGCACGGCGCGCGGGCCGGCATGGGCGCGTGATCTGCGCAATCTTGCGCGCGCGGGAGAGGCCATCGTGAGACGAAGCGTCAACGCCCCGCCGAGCGTTCCAGCTTGGCGCGCGCTGACCGAGGAGGCGCTGCGCATCAAACACCTCGCTCTGGCGCTGCGCTTGCGTTGCGCGGAGATCGCCGACGACCGGCGCGCACAGGCCTTGTCGCAGTTTGCAGGCCTGCCGCGGGACCAAGCCGCCCGCGCGTTGCTTTTTTCACGCGGCCTCGCGCGTTTCGGGCGCCGCTCCGATACGCTGGGTCGAGATTGGCGTCTTCTGGCCGCCGCACTCGCTGCGCCCTAACCCCTCACAACAGCCCCTCAAACCAGCCCACAAACGCGCGCGCCTTGGCGCTGGGCAGCCGGCCGCTGGGGAAGACGGCCCATAGATCGACGCCGGGGGCGGTCCAGTCCGTCAGCACTGGAACCACGGCGCCGCTGTCCAGCTCCGGGGCCATCATCCAGCGCGAGACGATCGCCAGGCCAAGGCCCGCGCACACCGCTTCGCGCACGCCTTCCGCCGCGGTGAACGCCAGCCGCGAGCGCACGCGCACCGAGGTTTCGGCCGAGCCGCGGCGGAAGCGCCATTCGTCGCCGCCGACAGGCTGCACATAGACGATCGCGTCGTGCGCCATCAGGTCCGCCGGTTTAGCCGGAGCCCCGCGGCGGGCGATGTAGTCCGGGCTCGCGACGACGAAGCGCTCGGCATGCGCCAGTTTGCGCGCCGTGAGGCTCGAATCCGCCAGCGCGCCGAGCCGCAGCGCGACGTCGATGCTTTCCTCCACGAGGTCGATGTTGCGGTCGTCCATCACCAATTCGAGCTGCAGCCGGGGATG
>CAZMRN010000450.1:0-1587 GCA_964568575.1 uncultured Caulobacteraceae bacterium | reverse complement strand
GAGCGAGCCGGTCGCCAGCGCCAAGAGGGTGGAGCAGGCGCCGAGCGGCGCCGAACGCGCGCTCGACGGCGCAGGCGTGTTTCGCGCGTCGTCCTCGTTCCGCATCGGGGATGGACGGTATTGCCGCGAGGTGGAGGTTCAGTTCGGCGCGTCGGCGTCGGCGGGCGTCGCGTGCCGGCAGGACGATCGCTGGCGTTTCGAGGTTTTGACCGCCGCTGCGACGGCGCCGTCAGGCGGATACGAAACCGTAGGCGACGACGCCGCCGCCGTGCTCGATGCGGCCTTGTCGCGGCTCGATGCGCAGGCGCCGCTCGACGCCGAGGCGGAAGCCGCGCTGATCGCCCGCGATTGGCGGTGATGAGGAACCGCGGCGCCCAACGCTGACCTAAGGCGGGGACTGTTACGCTAGGGCGCAATCGTGAAGCGTCGATCGCGACTGTCGTTTTCGCCCGGGCCGGCGGCGATCACGCTGCAGCCGCACTCGTGCGCCGCCGCGCGCAGAACCGCCGGCAGGTCGGGATCGAAATAGAGCGCCGGCTCCGCGACGATCAGCAGTGACGGCCCATGCGCGACGGCGCGCGCGAGGCGCAGCCGCGCTTGCGTCCACCCGTCGAGGTCCGGCGCGTCGGGATCGATGCGGCGATCAAGCGCTGCGGCCATGTCGCCGAGGCCGACAAGCGCAAGCGCCTGCGCCATCGCCTCGTCCGACAGGCCGCGCTGTCCGATGGAAAGATTGCGGCGCAACGATCCCCTCAATAGCGGCGCGCTGGGCGCCGCAAGCAGGATGCGGCGGCGCAGAGCGCGTTCGTCGTCCAGGCCGCCGGCGAAGCGCACCGCGCCAGGCGTGCGCGCCATCGCTTCCAAGGTCGCGAGCGCGCCGCAAGGAAGCTCGCCGCTGACGAACGCAACCTCGCCGCGCTGCAAGACGACATCGTCGCCGCCGCCGAGGCGCAACGCGATGGCGCCGTCGGACGGCGCCGGCGCAAGCGTGGGATCCGGTCGAACGCGTGCGGCTTCCGCGGCGAGGCGGTCGAACCGGGCGGCGCCGATTTGCGCTGCAAGGAAACTATCGCGCGCGCGCGCGCCAGAGCGCAGCGCCGCGCCGAGAAAGCCGCCCGCAAAGACAACCATCGCCCAATCGATGGCGTTCTCGGCCGGCCCCACAAGCGGCATGAGCGCCAAAATCGCTGCAACGACGGCATAGGCCGCAGGCGTTTCGACAAGGCCTGCGATGGCGGTGCGGCCGACAGCAGCGGCGCGCACATCGTCGGCCCGCGCATCAAGGCGCGCGCGCTCGCGATGCGCGGCATGGAAGAGCGCCAAAGTGCGCGCGCCCAAGACGATGTCGCCCGCCACGGCGGCTACGCGCCCGCGCGCTTGACGCAAACGCCTCAGGGCTCGTCGGTGCGCGCCGCCCAGCGCCACCCAAAACAGCGCGCACGCAGCGAGCAATCCGGCGCCGGCGAAGAGTCCGCTTGCGCCTGCGGCCGTCCACAGCGCAGCAAGCGCGCCGACGCCTGCGGACAGCGCTGCGCCGGATTCGCCAAGCCCAATCGAAACCCATTCGCGCATCGGATTGACGTCGCC
>CAZMRN010000449.1:0-1598 GCA_964568575.1 uncultured Caulobacteraceae bacterium | reverse complement strand
TGGCCGCCATCGCCGCGCCCGCGCAGGCCCAGACGCCGCGCGCCGCCAGCGCCCGCGACGCCATCGTGCCCGATTGGCATCAGGCCTGGACCGACCAGCTGCACTTCTCCGCCGCGGTGCGAGCCGGCGATCTGGTGTTCCTGTCCGGCGTGGTGGCGGGCCTGCCGCCCGGCGAAACCGGCGAGGCGGCGATGGAGGCCGCGCTCGAACGCGCCTTCGCGACGCTCGGCCGCGTGCTGGCCGCGGCGGGCACCGATTGGGATCACGTCGTCGACATCACCACCTACCACACCGACATCGCCGCCCAGATGCCGATCATCGCGCGGGTGAAGGACCGCTATGTCCGCGCGCCCTACCCGACCTGGACCGCCATCGACGTCGACCGGCTCTATCCGCCGGCCGGCTTCGTCGAGATCAAGCTGATCGCGCGCATGCCCGATCCCGCCCCTCCATGACCGCCGCCGCGCTGCTGCAGCCGCGCCCGGAAGGGCTTTATTGCCCGGGCGGCGATTTCTTCATCGATCCCGTGCGCGCCGTCGATCGCGCGGTGATCACGCACGGCCATTCCGATCACGCCCGCGCCGGCCATGGCCGGGTTCTGGCGACGCCGGAAACGCTGGCGATCATGGCGGTGCGCTATGGCGAAGCGTTCGCCGGCGAAACGCAAGCGGCGCGCCATGAGGAAAGCGTGCGCCTCGGCGACGTGACGGTGCGTCTGGCGCCGGCGGGCCATGTGCTGGGCTCGGCGCAGGTCTGCGTCGAGCGCGGCGCGGAGCGCGTGGTCGTCTCGGGCGATTACAAGCGCCGGCGCGATCCCACCTGCGCTGCGTTCGCGCCCGTCGAATGCGACATCTTCGTCACCGAGGCGACGTTCGCCATCCCGACGATCGCAGGGAGATCGCCAAATTGTTGCGCTCCGTCGCAAGCAATCCCGAACGCACGCATCTTGTCGGCGCCTATGCGCTCGGCAAGGCGCAGCGCATCATCGCGCTGTTGCGCGAGGCGGGCTATGACCAGCCGATCTACATCCATGGCGCGATGGATCGACTGTGCGCGCTCTATGAGCGCTTCGGCGTGCGGCTCGGCGATCTGCGCCCGGCGACGCTGGAAAACGGCAAGAAAGACTCGTTTCGCGGCGCGATCGTCATCTGCCCGCCTTCGGCGATGGCCGACCGCTGGTCGCGCCGCTTCGCCGATCCGGTCGATTGCTTCGCTTCCGGGTGGATGCAGGTGAAGCAGCGCGCCAAGAGCCGGGGCGTGGAGCTGCCGCTCATCCTCTCCGATCACGCGGACTGGGACGAATTGACCGACACGATCGAGGAGATCGGCCCGGGCGAAACCTGGATCACCCACGGCCGCGACGACGCGCTCGCGCGCTGGGCCGAGATCAAGGGCGTGCGCGCGCGGCCGCTGCGTCTGGTCGGCTATGACGACGAGGGCGAATGACCTATCGCACGCTTGACGCCGCCAAGGTGACGGCCACGCTGGATCGCCTGCGCGCGCGCGTGACCGAGCGCTTCCCCGATTCCGGGCTGTCGCGGGTGTGCGGCGACGCGCTGGCGGTCGCCGCGGCAACGGCGGCGCGGGTGCAGGCGCTG
>CAZMRN010000448.1:0-1599 GCA_964568575.1 uncultured Caulobacteraceae bacterium | reverse complement strand
ACACTGAAGCGCGACGCGGCCACGCGTTTGAGCTGGCCTTCCCCTGCGCCTCGCCAGCCGAAGTCGATCGGGCTTACGCCGACATCCTTGCCGGCGGCGCGACGCCCGTTCACTCGCCCGCCGACATGTCGTGGGGTCAGCGCACGGCCATGTTTGCCGACCCCGACGGCAACATCCACGAATTGTTTGCCGACCTGCCCCGAAATTGATCTTCGTACATCGCGCGCACACTGCCGGCTCCCACAGATTCGCGCAGGCGAGTGTGTCGCGTCTGGTTGCGGCGCGCACTTTTCGCGCGCCTGTTGCTGATTCAATGGAATGCGGTAGAATCCAGGCGACCCGCCAGGGGATTGGACGAGTCTTACGTTAGGATTGAGGCAATCATGGCGACCAAACGTCTGGCAGTATTGACCAGCGGCGGCGACGCCTCCGGCATGAACGCGGCGGTGCGCGCCGTGGTGCGCACCGCGCTCGATCGGGGCTTGAAGGTCTTCGCAATTTACGAAGGCTATCAGGGCTTGATCAAAGGCGGCGACGCCATCCGCGAAATGAACTGGGATTCGGTGGGCGGCATTCTGGGATTGGGCGGCACCATCATCGGCACGGCGCGCAGCGAAGAGTTTCGCACCCGCGACGGCCGCCGCATCGCTGCCCGCAACCTGCTTGAGCACGAGATCGATTCGCTCGTCGTCATCGGCGGCGATGGCAGCCTGACCGGCGCGGATCTCTTTCGGCAGGAGTGGCCGGGCTTGCTGCGCGAGCTGGTCGAGAGCGGCCAGATCAGCGCCGACGTGGCCGAGCGCCGCGCCAGTCTCACCATCGTCGGGCTGGTCGGCTCAATCGACAACGATATGTTCGGCACCGACATGACTATCGGCACCGACACCGCGCTGCATCGCATCACCGAAGCCATCGACGCCATCAGCAGCACGGCCGCCAGCCATCAGCGCACTTTCGTCGTCAAGGTGATGGGCCGCAACTGCGGTTACCTCGCGCTCATGGCCGCCATCGCCACCGGCGCGGAATGGGTATTGATCCCGGAGAACCCGCCGCAGATGGACAACTGGGAACAAAAGATGGTGAACGACCTGCGCGCCGGGCGCAAGGCGGGTCGGCGCGACAGCATCGTGATCATTGCCGAGGGCGCGCGTGACCGGCAAGGCAACATCATCGGCAGCTCCTACGTGCAGAAATTTTTGGAAGAACAGCTGGGCGAGGAAGTGCGCGTGACGGTGCTGGGACACGTCCAGCGCGGCGGCGCGCCCAGCGCCTTCGATCGCAACCTGGGCACGCTGATGGGTTACGCGGCCGTGGAGACCGTGCTGGAAGCCACCCCCGAGAGCGAGCCGCAGCTCATCGGTCTGCGCGGCAACCGCATCGCGCGCGCGCCGCTGATGCAGTGTGTGGAGCAGACGCGCACCGTGGCCGACGCCATCGCCGCGCACGACTACGAGCGCGCCATGGAGCTGCGCGGCAACAGTTTCAAAGAAGCCCATCGCACGCTGCGCACCCTGCTGCGCTCGCTGCCGCACGAGCCGCCGGCCGGGCAGCGCCGCCTGCGCCTGGCCGTGATGAACGCGGGCGCGCCCGCGCCCGGCA
>CAZMRN010000447.1:282-1621 GCA_964568575.1 uncultured Caulobacteraceae bacterium | reverse complement strand
AGCGCCGCGACGGCGATCACGCCGCGCATCATCGCGCCGCTCCGCGCATGGATTGTTCGCGCGCCGCGGCGAATTCCGCGCCCGGGCGCCACACCGGCCAATCGGTTCCGTTCGCGAGCGCTTCGCCGACCTGATAGAACAATTGCAAATCCTGCACGCCGCCGGCGATGTTCCAATCGGGCGTCACTTCGTCGTCCGGCTTGTGGTAGCGCTCGGCGATATAGGCGCTTTGCAGCGCGCTGCCGCGCTCGACGCCGCCGTCGACGAGATCGAGCCCGCCGCTGGCGTAGAGCACTGGAATGCCGATGCGCGCGAGATTGAAATGGTCGGAGCGGTAGAAGCTGCCGCGTTCGGGAAACGCTTCGCCTTCGATGGTGCGCCCTTGCGTCTGCGCGGCGGTGCGCAGGAGATCCTCCATCGTGCTCTTGCCGTAGCCGACGACGGTGACGTTGCGCGCCGGGCCATAGATGTTGAGCCCGTCCATGTTGACCGCGCCCACCGTGCGCGCGGCGGGGAACACGGGGTTTGCGGCGTAGTATTCCGAGCCCAGAAGGCCTTGCTCCTCCGCCGTGAACGCGACGAACGCGATCGAGCGCTCATGGCGGCCTTCGCCGGCGAAGCGGCGCGCGAGTTCGATGAGGCCGGCCGTTCCCGTGGCGTTGTCGAGCGCGCCGTTGCAGATGTCGTCGCCATTGGCGGGCGGGCAGCGGCCGAGATGGTCCCAATGCGCGGTGTAGAGGATCGTTTCACCCGCGCGTGAACGACCCGGCAGCACGCCGACGACATTGTACGACGCCTGCTCGGTCAGTTCGGTCTGCAGCGCGACGCTCATGCGCAAATTCATCGGCGTCGGCGTAAAGCCCGGGCGCTGCGCGCGCGCCTTCAAATCCGCGAAGTTGAGATTGGCGCGCTGGAACAGCTCGGCTGCGACCGGCGTGGAGATCCAGCCCTCGACGCCGACGCGGCTCATGCCGCGATCGGGGCGCACGATGTCGAGCTTCGCCTGGCTGTTGGAGTTCTGCACCACCGCCCACGGATAGGCGGCCGGCGCGGTCTCATGGATGATGATGGCGCCGGCGGCGCCCTGGCGCGCGGCCTCTTCGTATTTGTAGGTCCAGCGGCCGTAATAGGTCATGGCGCGGCCGCCGAAGCCGCGATCGTCGCCGGTTTCGAAATCCGGATCGTTGATCAGGATCACCGCGATGCGCCCGCGCATGTCGATTCCGGCGTAATCGTTCCAATTGCGCTCCGGCGCGACGACGCCGTAGCCGACGAACACCATTTCCGCGTCGGCGATGTTGGTCGAAGTCTCCAGGCGCTTGGTCCACACCACGTGCTG
>CAZMRN010000447.1:0-206 GCA_964568575.1 uncultured Caulobacteraceae bacterium | reverse complement strand
ACCAGCGGCACCGCCTGGCGCCAACCGACCGCGCCATTGGCCGCCACCACGCCCGGCTGCAGCCCGATCGCGGCGAAGGCGCGCTCGATGTAATCCAGCGTCAGCGCCTCGCCGCGCGTGCCGGGCAGGCGGCCTTCGAACGCGTCGGAGGCCAGAACCTCAACGTGCGCGCCACGTTCGCGCTCGATCCCAGCGACGCGTTCTCG
>CAZMRN010000446.1:0-1622 GCA_964568575.1 uncultured Caulobacteraceae bacterium | reverse complement strand
GTCTCGTACGCGCTCAAGACCCGCGCGCCATAGGGCTGCAGCACCGCGAGCATCGCGTCGCGCGCGGATTCCAGGTCGCGCCGGTCGCGCGCCCGGCTCGCCGCGTCGCCGGCCTTGTTCGCGCCCATCAGGCCGCCGAGAAGGCCGTCGCGCGCCACCGCAGGGCGGCGGATCAGCGTGAAAAACAGATCGTTGACGAACAGCTTGCGCCCCGCGAGGCGCCGTCGCCAGGCGATGTTGAGGCCGCGCGCGAAGGCGTTGGCGAAGTCGCCCTCGACATCGGGATCGACCATGTGGCGCACGACATGATGCATCAGCGCGAAGCGCGGGCTCGCCACGCCGCGCAGCATCGTGTCGCGCACAGCCTTGCGGTAGTTCAGCTCATCAGTGTCGGCGGTCTCGAAGGCGAAGCCGGGCACATGCAGCACCTGCATCAGCTGCCCATCGCGCGTCACCAGCGTTTCGTGATCGAGATGACGCGCATAGGGCAGGCGATCGCCGGCCCGCTTCTCCTTTTTGTCGAACCGCGCACGCTGCCGCGGCGACATCGCGCTGCGTGGGGTGCGCTTCATGGTGCGTAGGAATTGCACCGCCAATAGGCGAAGTTCGGCACGCGCGGGCAGCGGCTGGCGCGCTGGATCCACAGATCGAGGAAGCGCGGCTCGCGCAGGCAGATCAGATAGCCCGCCCCGTGCACCGCAAGCGCCGCCAGGATGGCCCAGAATGATTTCGTGATCAGGAAAACTTCCGTGGTCAACACCAGGTTGAGCACGAAAAACGAATAGGACACCCCGGCGAACATTTGCGGCCGGGTGAGGGCGGAGAAGACGACGTCGCGATCGAGCCCGGTCATGTCGTCACCCCGCCATGCGCGCTGCGGTCTGGATTCCGGCGACGATCGCGGCGGCCCCGAACAGGATGAAGGCACCGAGGATCACGGTCACGCCATAGCGCCAATTGATCCGCCCGGTGAGCATCATGAAGCCGACCGCGGCGACCGCGATCACCGCCACGGCGGTGGCGACGTTGCCCAAGAGGGTGCCCTGCACCCAATTCACCGCCGCCAAGATCGGGCCCGACCCGCGCGGATTGGGCGAATAGAGCGCCCACGCCTGGGCTGGGGCCCAGGCCGTAGCGGCGGCGGCGAGGGCGGCGACTGCCCTGATCATGGGTCTGCATCTCCGGTTTCCGCGCGATCGGCCAAATAGCCCAGGATCGCAGCCACGTAAGCGCGGGTTTCGCGATAGGGGGGCATCCCGCCATACCGGCGCACCGCGCCCGGCCCGGCATTGTAAGCCGCCAGCGCGAGTTCGAGATCGCCGTCGAATTCAATGAGCATCTCGCGCAAATAGCGCGCCCCGCCGGCGACGTTTTGGTGCGGATCGGTCGGATCGACGCCGAGCTCAGCGGCGGTGCCCGGCATCAATTGCATCACGCCGACCGCGCCAGCCGGCGAGCGCGCGTTGGAATTAAAGCGCGATTCGGCCCAGGCGACGGCCTCCAGCAGGAGCGGCGACAGCGCGACCTGGTCGCCGCTGCGGGTGAAGGCGGCCGCGATCGCAGGCGGCGGGGCGCGGCGCGCGGGCCGCGCCTGCTCTGGCGCGATCGGCGTTGCGCCCTCG
>CAZMRN010000445.1:0-1632 GCA_964568575.1 uncultured Caulobacteraceae bacterium | reverse complement strand
CTTCCGCCCGCCCGGCTCCCCGCGCATCACGCAGGCCGGGCACCCGCAGGGCGCACGCGCATGCGCGTCTGGGCGATGGCGCCAGCCGATGACGCCGCGCAGCGGGTAGATCGTCATGATCGCGCTGGCCGGCACGGGACCGTCGAGCAGCACTTCCCAGCCGCGCGGATCGGGGCGAGCGGCGATGTCCGCGATGGCGGCGCTGGCGCGCGCCTCGGTCCACACCTCATTGTAGCGCGCATAACGCACGATCTGTGCGTCCGGCACGCGCAGACGCACGCCGATCAAAGGCTCGCGGCGCCATTTCAGCACCTCTCGGGTCCATTGATGCGTCAGCGTGTGGCTCGGCAAAACGGGAAAGGCGTAGATCCCCGCGCTGTCGCCGGCGCCGGGAAACAAGGCGCGCCCAGGTCGCAAACCGACGCGCCGGATCGTCTTCTCCAGACGCGCCGGCGCGACATGGACGAACGTCGCCATCAGCTGTCCCAATCAAGCCCGATGGCGGAGTAGCGCGCGCGCTCCTCGCTCCAGTTTTCCTTCACCTTGACGTGAAGAAACAGATGGATCGGGCGCTCGAACAGCGCCTCCATCTCCTTGCGCGCGGCCTGGCCGATCGCCTTCACGGTCTGCCCGTTTTCGCCGATGGCGATTTTGCGCTGACTGTCGCGCGCGACATAGATCGTCTGCTCGATGCGCGCCGAACCATCCTTGCGCTCCCGCCAGGATTCGGTCTCGACGGTCGCTTCGTACGGCACCTCGTCGTGCAGGCGCAGCATGAGCTTTTCGCGCGTGATTTCGGCAGCCATCAGCCGCGACGGCGCATCGGCGAGCTGGTCTTCGGGGAACAGCCAAGGGCCCTTGGGCGCAAGGCCTGCGAGATGGTTTGCGAGATCGTCCACGCCGTCGCCGGAGAGCGCGCTGATCATGAACACCGCATTGTAGGCGCCCGCATCGACGAGCCGCTTCGTCGCCGCCAACAGATCCTCGCGCGCCATCGCATCGATCTTGTTGAGCGCGAGGATGGCTTGTTTGCCGTTTTGCAGAAGCGTTTCCGTGATGCGCGCGACATCCTGATGCGCATCGCCGCTCTCGCGTCGCACATAGGCGGCGGCGTCGACCAGATGAACGATCGCATCGGCGCCGTCGAGCGCCATCCAGGCCGAGCGCACCATGGCGCGGTCGAGCCGCCGGCGCGGCGCGAACACGCCCGGCGTGTCGATCAGCACCAATTGCGCTTCGCCCACGAGCGCCACGCCGCGCAAGGGAAAGCGCGTGGTCTGAACCTTGTGGGTGACGATCGACACCTTCTTGCCGACGAGTCGGTTCACCAGCGTCGACTTGCCCGCGTTCGGCGCGCCGAGAATGGCGACCACGGCGCAAGACCGCTCAGACATCGAGACCCGCCTGACGCAACAACGCCAACGCCGCGCTGCGTTCGGCGTCGCGCTTCGAGGAACCCTCCGCGCGAACGGGCTCGAGCCCTTCCACCGACGCCTCGACCACGAAGCGCGGCGCGTGATCGGGCCCGTCGCGCGCAACGACCTCATAGCGCGGCTCGCTGCGTTTGCGCGCCGCGGCCCATTCCTGCAGCAGATTCTTGGGCGATCCTGGCGGACGCGCGGCGGCGTCGAA
>CAZMRN010000444.1:0-1635 GCA_964568575.1 uncultured Caulobacteraceae bacterium | reverse complement strand
ATAGGGTCTGCGACGCGGAGATCTAAGAGCCGATCCAAGAAGTTTGGATTCAGCATGAAGGGGCTTGACGCGCCAAGCGGCGCAGCATGATGCGGATCATGGCGAGACGCACGAAGGCTTCGACGCTGCGCGCGTAGCGCTCGAAATCGCGCGCGAGCCGCCGGTTGCGGCTGATCCACGCCAGTGTGCGCTCGACGATCCACCGTTTGGGCTGGACGACGAAGCGGCTCGCCTCGCGGCGCTTGACGATCTCCAGCGTCCAGCGCCCCGTCTCGGCAACGACGCCGGCCATCTTCGGCCCCTGGTAAGCTGCGTCGGCGAAGATCCGCTCGATGAAGGGAAACAAGCGGCGCGCCTGGCGCAGCACGGCCCGCGCCCCGTCGCGGTCCTGGATGTCGGCGCGATGAACCACGATGCTCAGCAAGAGGCCGAGCGTGTCAACCAGGACATGGCGCTTGCGCCCGGTGACCTTCTTGCCCGCATCGTAGCCTTGCGGGTCGATCGAGGCCCCCCTTTTTGCGCCGCCTTGGCGCTCTGGCTGTCGAGGATCGCGGCGGTGGGGCTCGCCTCACGGCCCTCCTGCTCGCGCACCGCGACATAGAGGGCGTGATGAAGGCGCTCGAGCGTGCCGTCCCACGCCCACAGCATGAAGTAATGATGCGCGGTGCTCTTGGGCGGCAGGTCCTTGGGCAGGGCTTGCCACTGGCAGCCCGTCGCCAGGACATAGAAAACGGCGTTAAGCACCTCGCGCACATTCACGTCGCGTGGCCGACCGCCGCGCTTGGCCGGCGGAATCATCGGCGCGGCCAGCGCCCATTCGGCATCGCTCAGATCGCTGGGATAACGCAAGCCGCGGCGGTCGGCGGCACGGCGGTGGTCAGGCGTCCACATCAAGCACCCCCTGGCTTCGAGTCGGGTGCTCGACAATGAATCACATCCGATTCTCAAGACTCAACAACTTCTTGGATCGGCTCTTAGTGATTGCCTTGAGCTTGGAGCGGGTCTGGCGCTGGGCCTCAGTAATTCGAGCGACCCAGGTGCGTATATGGCGAATGTTAATAACCCACAGTTCGTTTGGCATGAAGGCAATAGTCCAATTCTGGCGTACGGAGCGGCATATCAGGAACTCATGCCGGAGCTACTAGCAGGCGCCGCCGGTGGTTCAGCGCTTAGGGCAGCAGGCAAGCTCGCAGGAGCTGTGGATGCTTTACTGGGCCCAAGCGGGCCAGTATTTGGGCGCGCTCGACAGGGGGGAAGTAGCATCTTCGGGATCAACTCTAACGATAAGTTACGGATTGGATGGGGCTGGAAGGGAGACGCTATTACAGGTCAAAATGTCTTCCGTATTTCAGGTGAATGGGTACGCAATATCGGGGTCAAGAGTGAACACATTGATCTCTTCGCTCGGAAACCGTAACCAAAGGCCATCGGCTTGGTGGATGTGATATGCTTTGAGATCGAACGTGGTTGTCGCACCTTACCAAGAGAGCGCAAAACCCATTCGGTACGTTGGGATCACGACATTGTTATCGACCCTGCCAGAATCGCCATGGGGAAGATGCTAAAGAAGATACGCAAGTGGTTGCACCGATCACCCCACTTCCACATCAGAAGCCGTAATATTAGTACGCTATA
>CAZMRN010000443.1:0-1639 GCA_964568575.1 uncultured Caulobacteraceae bacterium | reverse complement strand
GTGTTCGCGCCGCGCGCCTTCATCGGCGTCGAATTGGGCGAGCAGGGCGCCGATCGCGCCGGCGGCTCGCGCGCCGCGCTGTGGCCGACTTTCGAAGCCGCGCTGCGCGACGCGCGCGAATATCCGCAGCGCTATCGCTCCGGCCAGGGCGGCGCGGTGCTGAGCGAAATCGACGCCGCGGCGTTGCAGCCGTTCGCGCGCGGCCAAGGGCTGTTCGTCGTGCGCATCGAACGCGCCGCCGACATTCGCGAACTGATCCGCTTCAAGCGCGCCAATCCGCAGCTGCGCTTCGCCATCCATGGCGGCGCGGAGGCCTGGATGGTCGCCGAAGAGCTCGCCGCGGCCGAGATTCCCGTCATCGTCGATCCGTTGTCGAACCTGCCGGATCGCTTCGAGCGGCTCGCCGCCCGGCTCGACAATGCAGCGCTCTTGCAGCGCGCGGGCGTGCGCATCGCCATTGCTCCTGCGCCCGGCACGGTCGACGCCCACCAGGCGCGGCTGGTGCTGCAATTGGCCGGCAACGCGGTGGCCAACGGCTTGCCCTGGGACGCCGCGTTCGCGGCGGTGACGAGCGGCCCGGCGGCGATCTTCGGCGTGGCCGACCGCTACGGATCGCTGCGCGCAGGCGCCGCGGCCGACGTGGTGATCTGGGACGGCGATCCGCTGGAGGTGATGAGCGCGCCCGCCGCGGTCTTCATCGACGGCGCCGAGCAAGCCCTCGTCTCCCGCCAGCAGCGCCTGCGCGACCGCTACCGCCCGCGCTGAGCAGGGGCCTATCGAAAGCGTTGCCAGGTAGAAGAAAATCTCTATTTACACTCCGTGTAGAATAGATGGCTTCGATGGACTTGCCCGCCTCCGCGCTGCCCACCTTGCGGCAGCTTCAATTCCTCACGGCGCTTCAGGCGCATGGCAGCTTCGTCAAGGCGGCCGAGGCCGTGGGCGTCACGCAGCCGACGCTGTCGGCCGGCATCAAGGAGCTGGAGACGGCGCTGGCGGCGGTGCTGGTCGAGCGCGGCCGGGCCGGCGCGATCCTGACGCCAGCGGGGGAGGCGGCCGCGGCCCGCGCGGTCCAGCTTCTCGCCGACGTCGAGGCGCTGGTGCACGCGGCGCGCGGGGCCAACACGCCGTTCACCGGGCGTTTCCGCCTGGGGGCCATTCCCACGATCGCGCCTTTCATCCTGCCGCGGGCTCTGCCGATGCTGCGCGCGCGCTACCCGAACATGCAGCTCATGTTGCGCGAAGACATCACCCATCGGCTGGTCGAGGGCTTGCGCAACCGCACGCTCGACGCCGCCATCATCGCGTTGCCCTTCGCCGCGCCGGACCTTGAGACGGTGGTCGTGGCGGAAGACGAGTTCCTGTTCCTGGGCCCGCGCGGTCACCCGCTGGCCGATCGCAACGATCTCGCGCCCGAGCACCTGCGCGCCGAAGAGCTGCTGCTGCTGGACGACGGCCATTGCCTGCGCGACCACGCGCTCAGCCTGTGCGGGTCCACCCCCGGGGCGCGCGCCGCCGAGGTCAGCGCCACGAGCCTGCACACGCTGGTGCACATGGTCGCCGGCGGCATGGGGGTGACGCTGCTCCCGAAACTGGCGGCCGATGGCGGCGCAGTCTCCGGCGCGCCGGTGACGCTGCGCCC
>CAZMRN010000442.1:0-1659 GCA_964568575.1 uncultured Caulobacteraceae bacterium | reverse complement strand
GCGTCGTCAGCCGGCGCGGTGGGCATCGCCCAATAGATCAAGCGCGGCGCGGCGTTGCGCGCATCGGCCTCATGCGCCCAGCGGAAATGGAACATCGCCTTGGTGAGCCATTCGTCGGCGTAATCCTCGATGAGATAATTCACGAAGGCGAGAACAGGATCGGCGGGAACCGCGGCGCGTCCATGGTGCATGCGCTCGAGGCGGCGTGCGATCGGCGTGGAATCGACGACCGCGTCGAGCCCGCCCTGATCGTTCGGGAAATAGAAGGTCGGCAGCAATTTCACCGGCGGCGACGGCAAGCCCGGCGGCGGGGCCTGATGGCCGCCCCAGATTACCGCATGGGGAATGCGGCGATAGCGCAGGAGCGCGATCATCTTGCGCGTATAGGGCGAGCCCGGCGCACCCATCAGCTTCAGAGGTTCGCCCGCAGCCGCCATACCCTCCTCCTATTTTTTGACAGTGAGAGTGTCACTAGCTAGGAATGTCAAGCGTTGCGTGAGCGCGCGGCGCGGCGCCAAGGTGGCCGCATGGTGCATTCATTTCGCGCGGCGATCGCGCTCTTCGCGCTGGCGAGCGCAGCCGCATGCGCGCCTGAGGCGCCGTCGCCGCCGACGGCGTGCAGCGGCGCCGCAGCGATCGGCGCGATGATCGCCATCCCGGGCGGCCGCTTCACCATGGGCGCGGAAAATTTCTACCCCGAAGAACGCCCGCTCCGCGACGTCGTCGTCGAAGGCTTCTCGATTCAAGCGCACGAAGTGACGAACGCGCAGTTTTCCGCCTTCGTCGCTGCGACGGGCTATGTCACCGTCGCCGAACGGCCGCTCGATGCGCGCGACTTTCCCACGCTGAGCGCAGCGCAGCGCGCGCCCGGATCGCTGGTGTTCGCCCCGCGCGACGACGTCGTCGACCTCAATGATTTCACGCAATGGTGGGCTTGGCGCCCGGGCGCGAGCTGGCGCCATCCCGCCGGGCCGGATTCATCGCTTGCAGGATTGGAGAACCATCCCGTCGTGCATGTCGCGTTCGAGGACGCGATGGCCTATGCGCGCTGGGCCGGCGCGGCGCTGCCGAGCGAAGCGCAATGGGAGCGCGCCGCGCGCGGCGGTTTGAACGGCGCCGATTATGTATGGGGCGATCGCGCGCGCGATGCGCAGGGCCGCCCGCGCGCCAATCATTGGCAGGGCGTGTTCCCGATGCGCGACGCCGCCGAAGACGGCTATGCGGGCGCAGCGCCCGTCGGCTGTTTCGAGCCGAACGGTTTCGGGCTCTACGACATGGCCGGCAATGTGTGGGAATTGACCACCGACGATTACGCCGACGCGCGCGGCCCCCAGCCCGGCGCCAAAGTCGGCCGCGGCGGCAGTTTCCTGTGCTCGGATACGTATTGCGGCCGCTACCGCCCCGCCGCCCGCATCCCCATCGCGACCGACAGCGGCATGCAGCATGTCGGCTTTCGCGTGATCGCGAGACCGTGACGGCGACGCGAACATCGGCGCGCAATCGAAACTGGTGAACGTGAGAGGAGAATTCCCGAACCGGAACCTGCGCGCGCCGGCTTGGCGGGAGACGGCGACGCACACACGAAAATGGTGGACCTGAGCGGAATCGAACCGCTGACCTCGTCATTGCGAACGACGCGCTCTCCCAACTGAGCTACAG
>CAZMRN010000441.1:0-1665 GCA_964568575.1 uncultured Caulobacteraceae bacterium | reverse complement strand
CTCCATGTTGGAGAAGGCCGAGAGCATCATCTTGATCTCGGTGGGCCGGAACACCCGCATGAAGCGTTCCATGTAATTGTCGTTCACTTCGACGTCGGACTGCGTGAAGAAGCGGAAGATCTGCGTCAGCAGATTGCGCTCCTCATCCGTGAGCTTGGTCGCCCAGTCCTTGCAATCCTCGCCGAGCGGGACCTCCTCCGGCAGCCAATGCACCTGCTGCTGGCGGCGCCAGAAATCGTACGCCCACGGATAGCGGAACGGCTTGTACGCCTTGGACGGAACCATCAGCCCCGGCACTTTCCCGCCCGCTTCGCCAAACGCCATGCTCTTCTCCCAGAGGTCGGATATAGACCATATATGGCGTATCGACCAGGGCCGAGACGCCATATCTAGCGTCCAACCTGCCCTGCAATCCGTTAACGCCCCCTTGCCGGAAAGCTTCGTCCGATTCCGGATCGATCCGCAAAGCCGCCCTTGCGGCGTTCGGGCGCAGGGGTATGAAGGGGCAGGGGTTGCACGCCATGGATGTGATCGCGGGGATTGCGGATTGGGTGCGGGCTTGGACGCTCGGCCAGGACTGGCTGGCCGGCCTGCACGTCTTCGTTCGCAACGCGGATGACATTGTCCTTACGCTCGGCGCGCCGCTGGCGGCGATCCTGGCGCTCGGATTGACGGTGCAGGGGACGCGCACGGCCGTGGGCGCGCTACGCGACGGATGGGACGCCCTGCGACGCCCGGGTGCGACGGCGGAGGATGTGTTCGCGCCGAAGAAGGCTGCGACGGAAGATCAGGTTAAGCAGATGGAGGTCGCCGCGCTCGGCAAGATCGATGCGCTCGCGGCCACGGTCGCGCGCCTCGAGGCGGAACTGAAGGGGCAGCGGCAAGCTGCGGCGCAGTCCGGGCAAGCCGGCGCCGCGGCGCTTTCGGACCAGGAGATCGCAAAGGTCGCCGAAGGCTTGGCGCAAGCGGAAGAACCCGCGCGCGTCGCCGCACGCCAAAAGGTCGAAGCCGGCGATCTCGACGGCGCCCGCGCCGATTTGCGCCGCTTCGCGGAGGGCGAGGCGCAGAAGGCGGCGGAAGCCTGGCGTGAACTCGCGGCGCTGGAATCGCTGTCCTCCGTCACCCGCGCCATCGACGCCTACGAACGCGCCCGCGCGCTCGATCCGAACGATTTCTGGACCCTGGTCTCCCTCCGCCGCCTGCATCAGGCGGCGGGCAGCCTCGCAAAAGCGCGCGACGCCGCGCAGGCGGCCCTTAACGCCGCGCCGGACGACCGCAGCCGGTCAGTGGCGTTCGATGAGATCGGCGATGTGCTCAAAGCGCGCAACGATTTGGAAGGCGCGCTGACGAACTACCGCGAGAGCCTTGTCATAGCAAAGCGTTTGGCGGCTGCGGACGAAAGCCATGGGGAACGCCAGCGCGACGTGTCGGTGAGCCTAGAGAAGATCGGCGATGTGCTCAAAGCGCGCAACGATTTGGAAGGCGCGCTGACGAACTACCGCGAGAGCCTTGTCATAGCAAAGCGTTTGGCGGCTGCGGACGAAAGCCATGGGGAACGCCAGCGCGACGTGTCGGTGAGCCTAGAGAAGATCGGCGATGTGCTCAAAGCGCGCAACGATTTGGAAGGCGCGCTGACGAACTACCGCGAGAGCCTTGTCATTCGAA
>CAZMRN010000440.1:0-1670 GCA_964568575.1 uncultured Caulobacteraceae bacterium | reverse complement strand
TCCGCCGCGCGCATCTGGCCGCGGCCCATATTCTGGCCGCGTTGGAGATCGCCGCCGGCGGCGAGATTGCGCTCGCCTTGCGCCACATCCATGCCGACGCCGCGCTCAACGATGGTGAAGCAGCGCGAGCGTTGCACAACCACCCGCAGCAGCGTCTGCGGCGAGGAGAGATTGTACGCGCGCCAGCCCGAGCGATCGCCGTCGACCAGCGTGATCGAGCCGAGGCTGCGGGCGCATTGCGGAATGGGCGGCGGGGCGTCGCGATCTATATCGCGCCCGCGATCCCGTTGCGCGAAGGCGGGTGTCGCCGCGAGCAACGCCATGGCCACGATCGCCGCACCGAATTTCACCGACATAGAGCCCTCCCTGACCTCGCAAACGCGCCATATCACGCCATTAAAGGCCTGTCATGCGCAGTGACGGGCGTCACAGGCGGCGCGGCGGATATCCGTTCGCGGCGAGCGCCTCGACGATCTCCTGGGTGTGCTGGGCGTCGCGGGTTTCAATCAGGATGTCGAATTCCGCGCCTTTCGCCGGCACGTCGAGCGCCAGGCGATTGTGCGCGACCTCGATGATGTTGGCGCCGAGATCGCCGATGATCTTGGACACGCGCGCCAACAGGCCCGGGCGATCGTCGCCGATCAGGCGCAGCGACGAAAGCCGGCCTTCGCGGATCAAGCCGCGCGTCAGCACCGACGCCAGGAGCCTTGAATCGATATTGCCGCCGCACAGGATGAGGCCGACGCGCTTTCCCGCGAAGGTTTCGCGGTGCGCAAGCAACGCGGCGAGGCCTGCGGCGCCGGCCCCTTCGGCGATGGTCTTTTCGACATTGCAGAACAACGCAATCGCCTGTTCGAGATGCGGTTCGTCGACGAGCAGAACCTCATCGACCAGCGCGCGGCAGATCTCGAAATTGATGCGCCCGACCTGCTTGACCGCGATGCCCTCGGCGATCGATTGGCCGCCGCATTGCGGCGTCTCGCCGCGAAGCTCCGCGTAGAGCGCGGGATACATCCGCGCTTCCACGCCGACGATAGAAATGTCGGGTTTGATCGCCTTGGCCGCGATGGCGTTGCCGGAGATCAGCCCGCCGCCGCCGACGGGGATCGCCAGCATGTCGAGATCGGGCGCGTCCTCCAGCATTTCCAGCGCGATCGTGCCCTGTCCGGCGATGACGTGCGCATCGTCGTACGGATGCACGAAGGTGAGCCCTTCGCGTTCCTTGATCTGATAGGCGTAGGTCGTCGCCTCCGCGATGCCTTCGCCGTGCAGCAGTACGCGCGCGCCGTGCTTGCGCGTGTGCTCGACCTTGGTGAACGGCGTGCCGAGCGGCATCACGATGGTCGCCGGCACGCCGAGCTTCGCCGCGTTGAACGCCACGCCCTGGGCATGATTGCCGGCCGACACCGCGATCACCCCGGCGCGCCGCTCGGACTCCGTCAGGCGCGACAGCTTGTTGAGCGCGCCGCGCTCTTTGAACGACGCGGTGAATTGCAGGTTTTCGAACTTGATCCAGACTTCGGCGCCGACAATGTCCGACAGCGTGCGCGACAGCCGCATCGGCGTGCGCTCGACCTGGCCTGCAATGCGCGCAGCCGCATCGAGAATGTCGGCGTGGGTCACCGGCAAGGCGGCGGCGGTATGGATCAGGGATGCGGCGTCGGGCATGG
>CAZMRN010000439.1:0-1670 GCA_964568575.1 uncultured Caulobacteraceae bacterium | reverse complement strand
GCCTTCGCACGCGGGCGGGTGGGACCGCTGCTGCAGCGCCGCGACGAGGACGATCGGGACGCAGCGCCTTAAGCCTAAGGCTTATTCTGCGGCGGTTCGCGCCGCTTCTTGAACGCCGGCGTCTTCGCCCGGCGCGGCGCGTTCGCCGCCGAACACCGCCGGCAGATACACCGACACGATCGTGCCTTCGCCGACCGTGCTTTGGATGTCGAGCCGCCCGCCGTGCATTTCCGCGAGCGATTTCGTCAACGCCAGGCCGAGGCCGGTGCCGGAATGGTTGCGCGCAAGCGTCGCTTCGACTTGCTCGAACGGGCGCGCCAGGCGCGGCAATTGGTCGGCGGGAATGCCGCAGCCAGTATCGATGACGCGCAGCACGAGCCCGTCGGGCGTGGGGCGCGCGCGCACCACGATGGCGCCGCTGTCGGTGAATTTCAGCGCATTGCTGAGCAGATTGATCAGCATCTGCTTGACCGCGCGATGATCGGCTTCGATCTCCGGCACGCCCTCGGCGTCGACCATGAGATGAAGGCCTTTCTCGTCGGCGCGGCGCTTGGTCAGCCGCACGGCCTGATCGATGGCGACCATGGGGTCAAGCACGCGCGGCGACAGATTGATTTTGCCGGCCTCGATCTTGGCCATGTCGAGGATATCGTTGATCATGTCGAGCAGATGGTTGCCGGAAGAGAAAATATCGCCGGAATATTGCTTGTACTGCTCGTTTCCGATGGGGCCGAACAATTCCTTCGACATGATCTCGGAGAAGCCGATGATGGCGTTGAGCGGCGTGCGCAATTCATGGCTCATATTGGCCAGGAACGCGCTTTTGGCTTTGCTGGCGTCCTCGGCTTTGCGCCGCTCTTCGTCGGCTTGGCGGGCGAGCACTTTGTTTTCAGCTTCGGATTTCTCCAGGCGCTGGACGAGCTCGCGCAGGCGCTTGTCATTGCGGGTGAGCGCCTGCTCCTGGCGCTTGAGCGGCGTGATGTCGAGACCCACCGTCACAAGACCGCCGTCGCCGGTGCGCCGCTCCACGATTTGCAGCCACTCGCCGCTGGCGAGTTCGATCTCGCGAATTTGGGAATCCACCGGGTCGACGCGCTCTCGCTTGATGCGCGCCGTAGAGGCTAGCGCGACGGCTTCATAAGACACGCGCGGGCGCAGCAATTCGGGACCCAGATCGAAAGCCTGCGCGAACGCCTGGTTCCACAGCATCAGACGGCGCCGCGCATCCCACAGCGCGAACGGGCCGGTGAAGGAATCGATCGCGGCGCGCAATTGGCGCTCCAGCCGCACCACGCGCGCCTGCGCCTCCTGGCGATGCGACACGTCGACGATGGTGCCCATCAGGCGCAGCGGGCCGGCTTCGGGATCCTCCTCGACGACGACGCCGCGCGCTTCCAGCCAGACGAGGCTGGCGCCATGAGCGATGCGGTAATGCGCGTCGAACGCGCCGGAGCGGCCGGCGGCCCGGAATTCCTCCTCCAGCGCGGCGCGGTCCTCCGGCACGGCGAGCGCGACGAAGTCGGCGAGCGGCATCTGCGTGGTGTTGACATGGATGAGCTTGGCGGCCTGTTCGGAGAGCGTCACCAGATCGGCGCCGGCGCGCCATTCGAACACGCCGGCATGGGCGCCGTCGGCGGCGAGGCGGAATTGCGTCTCCGCGCGCTCGGCCT
>CAZMRN010000438.1:0-1684 GCA_964568575.1 uncultured Caulobacteraceae bacterium | reverse complement strand
CAGGAAGCGCAACGGCGCGGCGCGGCGGCGCTGCCGTGGACGGAGCGCGATGCGCAAACGCGCGGGCGCGTGGCGCTGTTGCGCAGGCTGGAGCCCGAAGCCTGGCCGGATTGGAGCGACGCCGCGCTCGATGCGACGATGCCGGATTGGCTGGCGCCGGCGCTGGAGGATGCGCAGCGTTGGAGCGACTTGGCGGACGGACGCCTCGGCGGCGCGCTCTTGCGACAGCTCACCTACGCGCAAGCGCGCGACCTTGACGCGCTCGCCCCTCAGCGATTCGAGACGCCCGCCGGCGGCTCGGTTGCGATCGATTACGCCTGCGAAGGCGGGCCCGCGATCGATGTGCGCGTGCAGGAGATGTTCGGCCTCGACGCGCATCCCACCATCGCGCGCGGGCGCGTCGCGCTCCTGGTGCGGCTGTTGTCGCCGGCGCAGCGCCCGGTGCAGACCACACGCGACCTGCCGGGGTTCTGGCGCGGCTCCTACGCGGCCGTGCGCGCCGATCTGCGCGGGCGCTATCCCAAGCACCCCTGGCCCGACGATCCTCTCACAGCGCCGCCGACGCGGCGCGCCAAGCCGAAAGGCGCCGCCTCATGATCCTGCCCACCATCGCCGACGTGCGCGCCGCAGCGCGCGCCATCGCCCCGCATGTCCGCCGCACGCCGATCCTCGAGAGCGACGCGCTCAATGCGCGCCTTGGCGCGCGCGTGCTGGTGAAGGCGGAATGCCTGCAGCGCTTCGGTTCGTTCAAGCTGCGCGGCGCCACGAACAAGATCGCCTCGCTCGCGCCGCACGAGCGCAGCCGCGGCGTGGCGGCGTTTTCCTCCGGCAATCACGCGATCGCTGTGGCCGCTGCGGCGCGCGCTTACGGCGTGCCCGCCGTCATCGTGATGCCCGCCGATGCGCCGCGGATCAAAACCGATCAGGTGCGCGCGCTCGGCGGCGAGGTCGTGCCCTATGATCGCGCCACACAGGACCGCGAAGCGATCCTCGGCGTCATCGCGCAGGAGCGCGGCCTGCCGATCGTGCGGCCGTTCGACGATCCGTTCGTGATCGCCGGTCAGGGCACGTGCGGCCTTGAGATCGCCGAAGATTTGGACGCCGCGCCCGATCTCGTTCTGGTCAACGCAAGCGGCGGCGGCCTGGCGACCGGCGTCGCGCTGGCGATCCACGATGTGTGGCCGCAGGCGCAGACGTTCGCCGTCGAACCCGAGGGCCATGACGACATCGCGCGTTCGCTACAGGCCGGCGCGATCGTCGCCAATGCGCCCGGCGCGCGGTCTATTTGCGACGCGCTGATGGCCGAACGCATGGGGCGTCTGCCGTTCGCGCTGGCGCAAGATCATCTCGCCGGCGCGCTCGGCGTTTCCGACGAAGCGGTGCGCGCAGCGATGCGCGTCGCGTTCGAGACGTTGAAGATCGTGGTGGAGCCGGGCGGCGCGGCTGCGCTCGCCGCAGCGCTGTCGGGCGCAATCGACGTGCGCGGCAAGACGGTCGCTGAACATGACTTTCGGCTGAGTCCTGGGGTCAGGACAGGCATTCTTCAGCGGACGATGGAACGCACCAAACGCTTTGCCTTTGAAGAAAAGGTCGCCCTTTACGACAATGACACTGTGCTCGGTGAAGGCAACAGCGCCGCCGCTGCGCTGTGGGATGGCGAACTGCTGGGCTGGCTGAGAGTCGA
>CAZMRN010000437.1:0-1691 GCA_964568575.1 uncultured Caulobacteraceae bacterium | reverse complement strand
GAGGCGCTGCAGCGCCGCGCGCACGGCGTCGCGATTGCGCGCGTAATCGGCCCGCGCCGCTTCGCACACGTCGCGCGCGTCGAGCGCAGCGAGCGCTGCGATCTGCGACGGCGTCGGCGGACAGATCGTCAGGTTCTGCGACAGACGTTCGATGCGATCGATGAGGCGCTCGGGCGCGACCATCCAGCCGACGCGCCAACCCGTCATCGCCCAATATTTGGAGAAGGAATTCACCACGACGACGTCGTCGCTGAACGCAAGCGCGCTGCGTGCGGGGGCGTCATAGGTGAGCCCGTGATAGATCTCATCGGAGATCAGCGCAGCCCCGGCCTCTGTGCAGGCCAACGCGATCGCACGCAGGGCGTCCGCGTCGAGCATCGTCCCAGTGGGATTGGCGGGGCTGGCGATCAGTGCGCCGGCGAGCGGGCCTTCGCGCCGCGCGGCGGCGATGTGGCGCGGCTGCAGCTGCATGCGCTCCGCCGCCGTCGCCTCCGCGATCACCGGCGCAAGGCCAAGCGCGGAAGCGATGTGGCGATAGGGCGGGTAGCCCGGCGCCGCCATCAGCAGGCGATCGCCGGGATCGAACAGGGCGAGAAAGGCGAGCGTAAAAGCGCCGGATGCGCCGGTGGTGATGACGATGCGTTCGGGCGCGACGGCGCATCCTTGCGTGTCGCGGTACCAGTCGGAAAGCTTGCGGCGCAAGGCGCGCAGGCCGAGCGCGTCGGTGTAGGGAAAATCGCCCTGCGCCAAGGCTGCGCGGGCCGCATCGAGCGCCGCCTGCGGCGCGCCGCGCGCAGGCTGGCCGACATCGAAGCGCACGATCGACCGCCCCTGCGCCTGCAGCGCCGAGGCTTCGCGCGCCATCTCCATCGCCAGAAATGGCGCAACGGCGGAACGCTGAGACGGGTGCGGCATGCGTGAGGCTTTAGCGCGGGCGCACGCCATTGAGGAAGATGTCGATTGCGGCGCGCACATGGGCGGTGACTTGCGCATCGGTCAGCGTGTAGGCGCGGTCGGCGAGGCCGCGATATTGATGGCGCCCGCGCACGAGTTCGCAGAACGCCGAGGCCAGGTCGTCGGCGTTGTCGGGCGTCACCGGGACGTTCGCGGGCGGGCCGCGCTCGAGCAGGAATTGCGCCACAACCTCGCGGACGCGCTCCGGCCCGGTGCGCAGAAATCGTTGCATGATCGTCGGAAATTTGCGCCCTTCGCCAATGATGATGCGGAAGAAGGCGAGCCCGCGCGGCGCCAGCATCCCGTGCAGATAGCGCTCGCCGATTTCCTGCAGGCCTTCCTCCAGATTGTCGCCCGCGGCGGCCGCGAGCACCATCGGCTCGACGAAGCGCTCGGTTGCTGCGTCGGCCACGGCCGTGAACAAGCCCTCCTTGGAGCCGAACTGCTGATACAAAGTCGCCAGCGAGCCGCCCGCCAGACGCACCACCTCGTTGACGCTGGCCGCCTCGAACCCCTGCTCGAGAAACACCTCCAGCGCGGCGTCTAGGAACGCCTGCTTGCGCGCCGCGCCCCGGCTCGGGGCGCGGTCTTCGGCGGGACGGTCCGTTGCGCCATGAGGGGCGTCTGTCACGGGGCCTCCTGGGTCACGGCCAAGCGCGCGGCGTGAGACTCGTGCATAGACCCTTTATGAAGTGTGGCCAATATCGTTTGCGTAGCGTTGGCTACAGACATAGGAT
>CAZMRN010000436.1:604-1695 GCA_964568575.1 uncultured Caulobacteraceae bacterium | reverse complement strand
GACGCTTCGCCATCAGCGGCGGACGCGCGCGCGGCCGCTACGACCTCGACGCCGACGAATTGGTCATCGACGAATTGGCGCTCGCGGGCGCGCGCACGCGCATCGGCGGCGCCATCCGCGTGGCCAACGCCTCCGCCCTTCTGCGCGCGAGCGCAGCGCAGCCGGCGGCGTTCGACGTCTCCTTGCCGTCGCTCAATCTCGATGTGCCGGGCGTGTTCTCCGATCCGATGGCGCTGCGCGCGGTGCGCGTCGCCGGCCAGATCGATCTCGGCGCCCAGCAGATTGCGGTGTCGCGCATCGAATCGCGCATCGACGACGCCCAGATGCGCGGCGAGGGCCGCTTCTATTGGCGCGAAATCGAAGGGCGCATGGCGCCCGGGCTCGATTTCAACGGCCGCATCGACGGCGCGGTGGATGCGCGACGGATCATCGCCTTCTGGCCGCTCACCGGCGCGGAGGGCGCGCGCGATTATATCGGGCGTGCGCTGCAGGGCGGGCGCGTCAGCAATGTCGTCGCCGCGATCGCCATCGCGCCCGAGCATGTCGCCGCCGGCGTCCTGCCGAACGCGGCGCTGAACGTCTCCTATCGCTATGCCGGCGCGCAATTCCGCTTCATCGACACGATGTCGCCGCTGACCGAGGGCGCAGGCTCGGCGGTGCTGCGCGGCAATGATTTCAACCTCACGCTCGACAGCGGCCGGCTCGAGGGCCTCGCCGTCACGCAAGGGCGCATCTCCGTGCCGCGGCTCAATCCGCGCGGCGCCATGCTCACCATCGCGATGCGGGCCGACGGCGATGCGCGCGACATCGTGCGGGTGCTGACGCAACGCCCGCTCGCGCTCGGCGACCGCATGCCGTTCGAGCCCGACAGCGTCGGCGGGCGCGGCAGCGTGACCCTGATGGTGCAGCGCCCGACGCTGCCGAACATGCAGTTCGAGGATTATCGCTTCACCGTCGACGGTCGCTTCGAGGACGTCAGCGGCGTCGCGCGGGACAATCGTTTGCAGATCGCGGAAGGACGTCTGCGCGTCAGCGGCGATCAGCGCGCCATCGTCATCGCCGGGCCGCTGCGGCTTGGCGGATCAGCCGTG
>CAZMRN010000436.1:0-581 GCA_964568575.1 uncultured Caulobacteraceae bacterium | reverse complement strand
GACTCGGCCGCACTGTGCGCGCGCCGAGTTCGTATCAGATCTCGGGCGATTTCGCCGCCGCCGATCTTGAGCGTTTAGGTTATCCCGTGCGCCGCATCGCGGAAGGCCGCATCGGCGTGACGGTCAGCGGCGCCGGGCGCGGGTTCGATCCCGACCAGGCGACCATCGCGCTTGATTTCCGCAACGCGGACGTCGCGCTGCCGCGCGGGATCTGGTCCAAGCGCGCAGGCCAACCCGCGACCCTGCGCTTCACCGCCGAGCGCGGCGACAATGGTTCGCTGGTGTTGTCCGACGTCGACGCGCGCGGGCCAGGCCTCGTCGGTGGCGGCGTAGTGCGTCTCACACGCGGCGGCGATCTCATCGAAGCGGCGCTGCCGCGCGTGGCGATCGACGGGCGCGCCGATGCGCGCGTGACGGTGACGCGCAGCGAGCAGAACGCCTATGATGTGCGCATCGCCGGCGCCTTTTTCGACGCCGAGCCGTTCATGGACGGCGAGCCGCAAACGCCGGCGCCGGCCGCCGGCGGCGCAGCGGCGCGCGCAGCGGCGCAACCCCTGACCATGACGGCGACTGTGCAGGTC
>CAZMRN010000435.1:0-1710 GCA_964568575.1 uncultured Caulobacteraceae bacterium | reverse complement strand
CCCAACGGCTCCACCGGTGAATTTACCCGCTTTTCGCCCGAAGAGCGGCGGCGCCGTATCGAAATTCACCGTGAGGCGCCGCGTCAACGCGCCGCCGGAATCGACGATCCCGATCGTCGCCACGCCTGTGAAATTGAGCGCGTCGCCGGACAGAAGCCCTGTTTGACGTCCCACGAGTTCGCCCGGCGCCGGCGAGGCGGTGTTGCGGTTGTGCGTCGCGTTGAGCGCATCGCCCAATTCGCCGGCCAGGCCGCCCAGCGCATCGGCGAGGCCGCGCAAATCGACGTCGCGCGCCTGCAGGAGACCCTGCAATTCGCCGCCGGCGAGATAGGGCTCGAAATTCGTCGGCTGGTCGGCGGAAAACGCGTACGAGATCGGCGAGAACGACGCGAACGTCGCTCCGCTCGGCGTGTAGGACAGCGTCGCGTAATCCTGGCCGACGAGCAAACCGCCGGTCGCCGTGCGCACATGCACGCCGCCGGATTCCTGCGGCGTGACGCGGACGTCGATCAGCGCCGAGAGCTTGTCGACCAGCGCCGCCTGGGCGTTCTCGGCGCCGGACGTATCGGCGGCGACGCGGCGGGAATATTGAATCTCGCCGTTCAGCGCATGAATGCGCGTGATGAGATCCTGAGCCTCCGTCACCTTCGCCGCGATGCGCTCGTCGGCTTCCGCGATCAGGCCTTGCACGTCCGTCGCCAGCCGGCTGATTTCGGAGAAGGCCGAACTGATCGATTGGATGGTTTCGTTGCGCCGCAGCGTCGAGGACGGATCGAGCCCGACATTCGTGAACGACGACCAGATGCGATCCAGCGCGGCGAATACGGTGGCCTCGCCCGAGGGATCGCCGAAATAGGATTGCGCGCGGCTCAAGAGATCGTAGCGCGCCTGCGAACCGCCGCGGGCGGCTTCAGCCGTGTAGCCGGCGGCCGCGAGAAAGCGATCCGCCGCGCGGCGCACATTCGACACCTCGACGCCGCCGCCGACGCCCAGCTGGCTGCGCGCGGATTGCTCGATCTCGACGCGGACATAGCCCGGCGTATTGACGTTGGCGATGTTTTGCGACGCGACGTTCAAGCCTTCCTGGCTGACGCGCAGCGCCGACAGGCCGGTGCGAAAGATCGACGTCAGCGAACTCACGCTCATGATGCGCGCGCCCGCGGCGCAAATTGCCGGCCGCCCGGCGAAATTTGCCGAGCGCAAATCGGCGCAGATGCGGCGCGATCTGCGGCGCCAGCGCGCTCAAAGCCCTGATGCGACATGCCTTTTCGACCTTTCAGCAACGCGCGACGTGCGGACGCGCGTGCGTGGCGTGTGAAGCGTGCTCGCAAGCATCGCGCCACGCGCGCGATCGGCAGAAGCTGCCGCGATGGCTCGGCGAAAATTTCCCGCCTCGACGACATGGCACAGTGCGCCTGGGCGATCGGCTTCTGAATTCATTCAAAAAACTTCGCGGCGCGGCGTGGCCCGGCGTTTGCTGCACACCATCCGCTGTGCTGCGCCGTGAGGATGGTCGATGGATGGTGTGACGTTTATTCCGTTTGAAGCGCCGGTGCGCACGCCGACGCCGCCTGCGGACGATACGCGCACCGACGCCGCGCGCGAGCAGGACGCAACGTTCGACGCGATGCTGGAGCGCGCGCAACGCGCACGCTTGCGGCGCCCGCCCGCCGAGGCTTCGCCGCTTGCGACGCCCACGCCGACGCCGCA
>CAZMRN010000434.1:0-1713 GCA_964568575.1 uncultured Caulobacteraceae bacterium | reverse complement strand
GAAGGCGCGCAAAATCTGCGCGCCGATCCAGGCGACCGCGCCCGCCGCCGGGCCGGCATAGAGCCGGTCGAGGTCCATCAGGTCATAGGCGCGGGCGGCGCCGATCGGGCGCAGCGCCATCGCCGCCGCCCAGATCGCGCAGGCCCCGCCGATCAGCTGCAGCGCCATGGTCACCCGCTCGCCGGCATAGGCTTCCACCGCCAGCGGCGCCGGGGGGACCATCGCATAGAGCCAGCCGGGGATGGTCCCTATCGCGAGGCAGAAGAAGGCCGCCAAAGCCATGCCGAGCCGCGCGCCCTGCGTGGCCGCCGGCGCAGGCGAAGGCGCATTGCGCGCCAGGAAGTAGGGAAACGGGACGCGCGTCAGCGTCAGCGCCGCGGTGAGCGCCATAGTCGCCAGCACGATGGCTTTGGCCCAAGCCGGGCCGAAACCCGCCAGAAGCGCCACCCCGGAAACATAGCCGGCGAAGCCGGGAACCGCGGCCGCCGACGCCGCCCCGAACAGATAAAGGATGGCCGTCAGCGGCATGGCGCGCGCGACGCCCCGCGCCCCAGAGGCGCGCGCGGAGCCATAGGCTTCCGCAGCCGCGCCGACGGCCAGCATCATCAGCCCATATCCCAGGATCACGGTGAAGGCGTGGGCGACGGCGGCGGCGAAGGCGGTCGGCGTGCCGATCCCGATCGCGGCGGCGCACAGGCCCAGCTGCGCCCCCTGGCTGCGCGTCAGCGCGCGGCGCAGGTCGTCCTCCGCCAGGGCCCATAGGGCGAAGGCCCCGGCCATCGTCAGCCCGGCATAGATCAGCGTCGGCTCGCCCGCGAAGCCGCGCGCCAGACCGTAGATCGCCAGCGGCGCGCCGAACATCGCGAGCGCGGCCCCGCCATGCGGCGTCGCCATCGGGCTCGCGTCGCGCAGCCACAAATGCAGCAGCGGCGCGCCCGCCTTGAGCGCCAGGCCGATCAGGAACAGCGCCCCGCCCGCCGAAGCCGCCGGCAGCGGCCCGAACGCGCTGCCGAACCCGTCGGCGAGGTGAAACGCCACCCCCGACAGCAGGAACAGGCCGCCGAGCCATTGCCACAGCAGGTAGCGCCCGCCCGCCGCCAAGGCGCCTGGGGCTGGGGACGAGAAGATGATCCAGGCGCCGGCCAGCCCCGCCGTCTCCACGCCCGCGACGAAGCTCACCAGATCGCCGGCGAACAGCGCCGACGTCGCCCCGCCCGCCATGGCCAGGATCGCGCCGTCCTCGAGCGGATGAACGCGCTCATGCGTGGACAGGCCGACGATCGCGGCGCCGAACAGAAAGGCGAGGCCGAACGTCTGCGCCAGCGCATCGAGCCGCAGCGGCACGACCTCCAGGCCGATCTGGGCGAAGCTGCCATGACCGCCGAACGGCGGCGTCAAGAGCAGCGCCAGCGCCGCCACCGCCGCTGCGGCGATCACCGCAGGCCGAAACGCGCGCGGCGCCATCAGCGTCAGCGGGATCGCCAGCAGCAGCGCGAATCCGGGATTGAACGCGATCGACACCATCGCCTAGCGCTCCCCGTCCTGCGGCGGCCGGCCCAGGGCCCAGCGCAGCAGCCAGGCGACGCCCACGCCGATGATCGCGGCGCCGACGCCGATCAGCAGATCGGCGCCGCTGCGCGCCAGGATCGGCCCGCCCGGACGGTGGCCGGTCAGCAGCAGATCCGCGCCGGCCGCCGCGAGCGCCACGACGGC
>CAZMRN010000433.1:0-1764 GCA_964568575.1 uncultured Caulobacteraceae bacterium | reverse complement strand
GACTGGAGTAGAGACGTGTGCTCTTCCGATCCCGCAAGCGCCCGCCGGAACGGCGAACGTGTTCGTCTCTTACGCCAGCGTCGATCGGGCGAAGGTGGTGCCCATTGTCGATGGCGTGAAGCAGAACGGCCAGACGGTGTGGATCGATCAGCAGGAGATCGCCGCCGGCGAAGGCTGGGCGGGCGAGATCGTGCGTGCGATCAAGGGGGCCAAGGGCGTGCTGGTGATGTGTTCGGCGGCGGCCTTCGAGAGCGATCATGTGAAGCGGGAGCTCTATCTCGCCGATCGCTACAAGAAACGGCTCCTGCCGGTGTTTCTCGAGGACGCAAGCCCGCCGGAGGATTTCGAGTATTTCTTCGCCGGCGTGCAATGGCTGCGCCTGCACGACACGCCGGAAGCCGATCGGTCCAAGGCGGTCGTGCAGGCCTTGGGCGCCGCGTAGAGGCGCATGCAGGAGAACCCGCGATGAGTCTTGCGCCCGAACCCGTCGATTTCGACGTCTCGCCCAGCGGCGTCGCCGTGGTGACGCTCAATCGCCCCGACAAGCGCAACGCCTTCGACGAGCGCACCATCCTGCTGCTCGCCGACGCGTTCGAAACGCTAAAAGGCGCCGACCATGTGCGCGTCGTGTTTCTGCGCGGCGCCGGCGCAAGCTTCTCCGCCGGGGCCGATCTCGATTGGATGCGCCGGCAAGGGGAGCGCACGCGCGAAGAAAACGAAGCCGACGCGCTCGATCTCGCCCGCATGTTGAAGGCGCTGCACGATCTGCCGCAATTGACGGTCGCGCTCGTGCATGGCGCGGCGATGGGCGGCGGCGCGGGCCTGGTGGCGGCTGCGGATTATGCGGTCGCCGCGCGCGATGCGCAGTTTCGCTTTTCCGAAGTGCGGCTGGGGCTGACCCCGGCGACGATCAGCCCGTACGTCGTCGAGGCGGTCGGGGCGCGTCACGCGCGCGCGCTGTTCGCTTCAGCGCTGCCGTTCGACGCCGAGACCGCCCAGCGCATCGGCCTGGTGCACGAGATCGTCGACAGCGCAGCCGATCTCGACGGCGTGATGAAGCGCCTGTCCGGTCTTGCGATGGAGAATGCGCCAGGCGCCGTGGCCGATGCGAAGGCGCTGGTGCGCTATCTGAGCGACGATGTGGTGCGGCCGGTGCGCCTTCCGCCGTTCCAGCGCATCGACAACGCCGTGCTGCACGAGACCGCCAAGCGCATCGCCGCGCGCCGCGCCTCCGATGAAGGCCGCGAGGGGCTGGCGGCGTTTCTCGAACGGCGCGCGCCGTCCTGGTCGAGCGGCGCGTGAGCGGCGAGATCGACGCCGCCGGGGCTGCGATCACCGCGGGATTGGCCGCCGCGGCGATTGAGGGCGACGCCAAAGGCCGCGGAGCGCACGCCGCGCAGTGCGCCAATTGCGGCGCACAGCTGACGGGCGCGTTCTGCGCGACATGCGGGCAAAGCGCGCATGTGCATCGCTCGCTCACCCACATTCTGGAGGAGGCGCTGCACGGGATCGTGCATTTCGATGCGAAGGCGTGGCGCACGCTGCCGATGCTCGCCTTCCGGCCCGGCGGCCTCACGCGCGCCTACGTCATGGGCAAGCGCGCGCGCCACATCTCGCCCTTGGCGATGTTTCTGTTCTGCGTCTTCCTGATGTTTTTCGTGTTCGCCTTCACCGGCGGGTCGGTGATCGGCGTGAACCAGGCGCCGCCGACGCCCGAGCAGGCCGGCGAAGCGCGCGCGCGGATCGGCGCGGTGCGCGAGGATT
>CAZMRN010000432.1:1555-1802 GCA_964568575.1 uncultured Caulobacteraceae bacterium | reverse complement strand
CTTGCAGCAATCGTCGCCCCACCCCCCCCCGCCGGTGTTCCGGATGCACCACGCTCCAGTACAGATCAAACGAGGTCCGCGGGCCTGCGCCCCGCCCTGGGCGAAGGCGCAAGCCCGCTTGATCGCGCCGCCGACGCCGCGCGCCGCTGGGCGCCGTATCTGCGCCGCGCGCTCGATGGCTTCGGCGAAACGGATTTTCTCGCCCCCGAATCCGCCCAGCGCATCGCTGCGGAGGCGACGGCCGAGG
>CAZMRN010000432.1:0-1520 GCA_964568575.1 uncultured Caulobacteraceae bacterium | reverse complement strand
GATGCGCGCGCTGCGCCTGGCCACGCGGCGCCTCGACCTGGCGCTGGCGCTCGCCGGTCTCGCCGGCCTCGCCGCGCTCGATGACGTCACGCGCATGCTGACGGATTTCGCCGACGCCGCCGTGAAGGCCGCGCTGGCGATGGCGGCGCGCACGCTCGCCGCGCGCGGCGATTTCTCGGAGGCGGATCTCGAAGTGTGCGGCCTCGCCATCATCGCCATGGGCAAGATGGGCGCGCATGAATTGAACTATTCCAGCGATATCGACATTTCGGTGTTTTACGACCCGGCGGCGCTTCCCGTCGCGCAGGGCCGCGAGCCGCGACAGATCGCGCAGCGCGTCGTGTCGCTCGTCGTGCGCGCGCTGGAGGAGATCACCGCGGACGGATACGTCTTCCGCACCGATCTGCGCCTGCGCCCCGATCCCGCCTCGACGCCGCCTGCCGTGACGCTCGCGGCGGCGGAGCAATATTATCAGAGCCTCGGCCAGAATTGGGAGCGCGCCGCCTTCATCAAGGCGCGCGTCTGCGCCGGCGATACGGCGCGCGGCGAAGCCTTCCTCGCAAGCCTGCAATCCTATGTCTGGCGCCGCCATCTCGATTACGCCGCGGTGTCGGACGTGCTGGCCATCAAGCGCCAGATCATCGCGGCCAAATCGCGCGCCGATCTTGACGATCCCAAGGTGGATGTGAAGCTCGGGCGCGGCGGCATCCGCGACATCGAATTGTTCGCCCAGACGCAACAATTGATCCATGGCGGGCGCAATGCCGATCTGCGTCGTCCGCGCACGCGCGACGCCCTGCACGCGCTCCAGGCGGCCGGCCATATCGATGCGGAGACGTGTGCGGCGCTCAGCGCGGCGTACGTGTTTTATCGCGGCGTCGAGCACCGCATCCAGATGCGCGAGGATGCGCAGACGCACGCCACGCCCGTCGAACCGGAGGCGCGCGGCGCTCTGGCGTCCTTGTGCGGGTTTGAAACGATCGAAGAATTTGATGCGGCGCTGCGGACGCGCCGCGACGCCGTCATCGCCGCCGACGCGCGTTTCTTCGGCCGCTTCGAAAGCCTCGCGGCGCAAGAAGGCAGCCTGATCTTCACCGGCGTCGAAGACAGCCCCGAAACGCTTGAAACCCTGCAGCGCATGGGCTTCAAGCACCCCGCCGCGGTCAGCGATGCGATCCGGGGCTGGCATCACGGCCGCATCCGCGCCACGCGCTCCGAACGCGCGCGCGAAATCCTCACCGCGCTGACGCCGGCGCTGTTGCGCGCGATCGCGGAGACCAGCGATCCCGACGCCGCCTTCGCGCGCTTTTCGACCTTTCTGTCCGGCCTTTCCGCCGGCGTGACGACGCTGTCGCTGCTGCAGGCGCACCCGCCCTGGAGGCAGCGCCGGGCGCTCGCCTTCGCTTCCGCTCCGCGCCTGGCGCAGGATCTCGCGCGCCGGCCCGCGCTGATGGACGCGATGATCGAAGCCGATTTCTTCGCGCCGCTGGACGATGCAGCCGAGATGCGCGCCGAGTTGG
>CAZMRN010000431.1:0-1805 GCA_964568575.1 uncultured Caulobacteraceae bacterium | reverse complement strand
GGCGCCCGCGCCGTGGTCATCGGCCCCGCCGCCGGGCTGGACGAGGGCCTTAAGGCGAAGGTGCTCGCCGTGCTCGGCGCAGAGGCGCCCGTAGTGCTCGACGCTGACGCTTTGTCGGTGTTCCAGGACAATCCGACCGCCCTGTTCGAGCGGCTGCGGCCGTACGACGTGCTGACGCCGCATCCCGGCGAGTTTCGCCGTCTGTTCGGCGGGCTTCTGGGCGCCGAGCCCACGCGCATCGAAGCGGTGCGCAAAGCCGCCCAGCGCGCCGGCTGCGTGGTTCTGCTCAAAGGCCCTGACACCACGATCGCCGCGCCCGACGAACGCTGCGCGGTGAACGGCAGCGGCACGCCGTTCCTGGCCACCGCCGGCGCCGGCGACGTGCTCGCGGGGATCATCGCAGGGCTGATCGCCCAGGGCATGGCCAGTTTCGATGCGGCCTGCGCTGGGGCGTGGCTGCACGGCAAGGCGGGCGAAGCGGTCGGCGGCGGCCTCATCGCCGACGACCTGCCCGACGCGCTGCCGCACGTGCTGGATGCAATCGCACCCGAGGCCCTTAAACGCCGCTGAAGCCTTGGACCGCGCCGCGCGGGGGCGTAGAGGTGCGCTGCGGCGCGCGGGATGCGGCGCAGGGGAGGTGAGCCATGGTCTGGTGGTGGTGGATCGTGCCGGCCGCTGTGGCGGTGATCGGCTTGACGCTCGTGCTCGGCGCCATCGGCTGGCTGTTCAAGGGCAAGCCGTTCAAGGCGGGGCGCGGGGTCGTCGGCGGCGGCGCGCTGCTCGCCGTCGCGGGGATCGCCTCGCTGCTCGGGCTCAACATCCAGACCTATAACCGCCTGACCTTCGAGCGCCCGGTGGCCATCGTCAGCGCCCGCGAGATCGGCATTCATACCTATCAGGTTACGCTCTGCCAGCCCGGCGGAGAGGTCGGGACCTACACCGTCAATGGCGATGAATGGCGCCTTGAAGCCTATGTGCTGAAATGGAAGCCGTGGGCGAACGTCCTGGGCCTTGACGCCCAGTACAAGCTCGACCGCTTGAGCGGCCGTTATCGCTCGACCGAGCAGGAGCTCACCGCGCCGCGCAGCGCCTACGACATGCGCGAGGAAGACGCCCCGCCGGCCGAAGACGCCAACCTGGTCGCCCAGGTCGCGCAGGGCTTCGACGTCATGAACCTGCCGGAGCCGCTGCGCCGCTATGCGCCCGCGGTCGATGCGACCTACGGCAACGGCGTGTTCATCCCCATGCGCGACGGCGGCGTCAGCCAAGTCTGGTTCACCCAGGACAGCTTGATTGCGCGCCCTGGCGCCGAGACGGACCTGCAGGATTGCGTCGCCGGCCGCGGCGCGTTCGGCGATCCGGACGGCGCCGCCAAGACCTGACCGCCTCAGGCCCGGCCGGTTGCGTTTTCGGGCTGAAGCGCCTATTTCGCTGCGATCTCTCACGCGGGAGCGGCGGAAACGCCATCCGGTGCGTTTGGCGTTCGGCCATGCGTTCCTTCCCGCGGCGGCAAACCGGTAAAGGAAAACGCATGGCGCTGCCTGAGTTCAGCATGCGCCAGCTCTTGGAAGCTGGCGCGCATTTCGGTCACCAAACCCACCGTTGGAACCCGAAGATGGACCGTTTCATCTTCGGCGTGCGGTCGAACATCCACATCATCGATCTCTCGCAGTCGGTGCCGCTGCTGCACCAGGCGCTGTTGAAGGTCCGTGAAGTGGCGGCCAACGGCGGGCGGATCCTCTTCGTCGGCACCAAGCGCCAGGCTTCAGATCACATCAAGGCCGCGGCCCAGCGCTGCGCCCAGT
>CAZMRN010000430.1:0-1816 GCA_964568575.1 uncultured Caulobacteraceae bacterium | reverse complement strand
CACGATCGGGCGCGCGGCGGCCCACATGTCGTGCTGCGGATCGAGCGCTCGGGCGACGCCTTCGACTTGAACCATCGTCTTTTGCAGCAGCACCAGCTCGGGCCGCAAATGCATGCCGAACAGGTGCGTGACGTCGAACAATTGCAGCAGCAAACGGCTCATCGAGATCGACTCGGCCGTCTTGCCAAAGATGGGTTCGCCGATGGCGCGCAGCGCTTGGGCGAATTCCTCCACCGTGAAGCGCTCCGGCACATAGCCGGCGACGGCGTGCACTTGCGCCACCGCCTTGTAGTCGCGCCGCAGGAAGCCGTAGAGAATTTCGGCGAGATAGCGTCGCTCTTTGTGGCCGATGCGGCCCATGATGCCGAAATCGACGACCCAGAGCTTGCCGTCCTTGCCGTAGATCAAATTGCCTTCGTGCATGTCGGCGTGAAAGAAGCCGTGATCGAGCGCCGAGGCGAGGAAGCCGCGCGTCACCGCGATCGCCAGCGCGGGCTGATCGGCGCCGGCCTTCTCCAGGCCGCGCTTGTCGGTCAGCGCCACGCCCTCGATCCAATCCAGCGTCATCACGCGCTTGGCCGAGCGCGACCAATCGATTGCGGGAACCGACAAATAGCCGTCGACCGCCGCGACTTCGCGGAACTCCGCGGCGGCGCCCGCTTCCAGACGCAAATCAAGTTCGCGCGCCAGCGCGTTCGACACGGTGTCGACGAATTGCACCGGCTCGAGCCGGCGCGAGCGGACGGAGAAAAACTCCACCGCTTGGGCTGCGAAGCGCAGCGCCGCCATTTCGCGCGCCAGCTTCTTTTCGATGCGCGGGCGCAGCACTTTCACCGCGCGCACCTCGCGGCTTGGCAGGATCGCCTGGTGCACCTGTGCGATCGAGGCCGCCGCCATCGCTTCGGAAATCGCCCCGAACAGGCTTTCGGTGCCGCCGAGCTCGGCGTTGATTGTGTCGAGCGCGGCCACGCGCGAGAACGGCGGCAGCCGATCCTTCAAGCGCGCCATGTCCTGCGCGGCGGTGACGCCGATGATGTCGGGCCGCGTGGCGAGAAACTGGCCGAACTTCACATAGGCCGGGCCGAGCCGCTCCAGCGCCATCGCCAGCCGCGCGCCGACTCGAAGGCGGCGATCTTCGGCTTGCGCGCGCGCACGATGGGGGTGAGCAGCGCGCCCAAGAGGCGGTAGGCCGCCGGCATGCGCTGGCGGTACTCGCTGGGCGCGAGCGCGTCATAGCGCGCCAGCGTGAACGCGACCCGGAGCAGCCGGAAGGTGTGGCCGATGGCGGCGAGCATGCGTCTCCCTATCCCGCCCGCGGCTAGAGGGCCCAACCCCAGTGCAAGGCGCAGACCCCGCCGGCGTAATTTTCGAAGCCGACCCGTTTGAACCCTGCGGCTTCGATCATAGCGCGGAAACGTTCCTGATCCGGAAACCGGCGGATCGATTCCACGAGATAGCGGTAGGACGCGGCGTCCCCTGCCAGCAGCCGCCCCATCGCGGGGATCGCTCGGAAGGAATAGGCGTCATAGAGCCCGTCCAGCCCGGGAATCGCCAGGCGCGAGAATTCGAGGCAGAAAAACCGCCCGCCAGGCTTCAGCACGCGCCGCGCTTCGGCCAGCACGGCGGGGATGTCGGCGCAGTTCCGGATGCCGAACGAGATGATATAGGCGTCGGCCCAGCGGTCGGGGAAGGGCAGGGCCTGGGCGTCGGCGCACAGCCAGGCCAGCCCGTCCTCCCCGCGTCGCCGGCCGGCTGCGAGCATCTCGGCGTTGATGTCGGCCACCAGGATCGACGCCGGCTCGCCGCCCCGACGGGC
>CAZMRN010000429.1:0-1819 GCA_964568575.1 uncultured Caulobacteraceae bacterium | reverse complement strand
AACGCCGCAGAGCGACGCCGCCATCGCCGCCGCGCTGCGCATCGCGCGGCCGGGCGTGATCGCGATCTGGGCGCTGATCAGCGCCGCCGCATTGCTTGGACTCGCAATCTAGAAGTGGAGCGCCGCATGGCCGACACGGCATCGTTTTCGCTGAAGGCGCAACTGGCGCAGATCGTCGGGCCCGACTTCGTGCAGGACGACGAAAAACTGCGCGCGCTGATGAGTGAGGACATCTGGTCCCGCGGCGGGATGGCGTCACTCGTCGTGGCGCCGGGCGACCTCGATGAAGCGTCGCGCGCCGTCGCCGTCGCGTCGCGCAACGGCGCGGCGATCCTGCCGCGCGGCGGCGGCATGTCCTACACCGGCGGCTATACGGCGAAGGACGTCGGCGGCGTCGTGTTCGACATGCGCCGCATGAATAAAATATTGTCGATCGACGAAACCAATATGACCGTCACTGTGCAGGCCGGCGCGACATGGGCGGCGCTGCACGAGGCCTTGAAGCCGCGCGGCCTGCGCACGCCGTTTTGGGGCCCGCTGTCGGGGATTTCCTCGACCATCGGCGGCGGGCTCTCGCAGAACAACGCCTTCTTCGGCGCCGGCCAATACGGCACGACGGCGGAGAGCGTCGTCTCCATCACCGTCGTGCTCGCCGATGGAACGGTGCTGCGCACGGGCACCGCGGCGCGCGACGGCGGCGCGCCCTTCTACCGGTTCGACGGACCCGATGCGGCGGGCTTGTTCATGGGCGATTGCGGCGCGTTCGGCCTCAAGGCAGAGGCGACGTTCCGGCTGATCCGCGCGCCGGAGCACGAAGGCTGGGCGTCGTTCTCGTTCACGCAGCCCGAACCGTGCGCGCGCGCAATGGCGGACGTCGCGCGCGCGGGCCTCGCATGCGAAGCGTCCGGCTCCGATCCCGCGCTGGCGCGGCTGCGGCTGAAGCGCGCCTCGCTGCTGAGCGACGCCGGCACGCTCGCCAAGGTCATGACATCGCAAAAATCCGTGCTCGCCGGCCTCAAGGAAGGCGCGAAAATGGCGCTCGCCGGGCGCAGTTTTCTCGACGAGGGCGATTATTCGCTGCATGTCGTCGCCGAAGGGCGCAGCAAGGCCGGCGTCGATCACGATCTCGCTGCGATCCGCGCCATCGTGAAAACCCATGGCGGCGAGGAGGTTGAAAACACGATTCCCAAAGTCATCCGCGCCAATCCGTTCACGCCGCTGAACAATGTGCTCGGCCCTGAGGGAGAACGCTGGGTCCCGATCCACGGCATCGTGCGTCTCGGCGATGCTGCGGCATGCTGGAGAGCGCTCGACGCCGCATTCGCTGCGCGCCGCGCCGCGCTCGATTCGATCGGCGCGACGACGGGCTACCTCATCACCACCTTGTCGACGAACGCATTCCTGATCGAGCCGGTGTTCTTCTGGCCGGAAGAGCGCTTCGCGCTGCATGAAGCGACGGTGGAGCCGCATTATCTCGCCAAACTGCCGAAGCTGCCCGCAAACCCCGCTGCGACCGACATCATCGTCGCGACGCGCCAGGACATCCTCGACGTGTTCCAGCGCGTCGGCGCGGCGCATTTCCAGGTCGGCCGCACCTATCCTTTCGCGCAGACGCGCGCGCCGGAAGCGCTGGCGACGCTGCGCGCGTTGAAGCGCGCGGTCGATCCTGAAAACCGCATGAATCCTGGCGTTCTGGGCCTCTGATGATCCGCCTGCGCGATCCCCGCACCGGCGCCAGCGACGGCGAGATCGCGCCGACCGCGCCCGCCGTCATCGCCGCATCCGCTGCGCGCTTGCGCGCCAACCAGGCCGCCTGGCG
>CAZMRN010000428.1:0-1842 GCA_964568575.1 uncultured Caulobacteraceae bacterium | reverse complement strand
GGCGCGCTTCGCCGGCGCGATCGTGTCGACGCGCTTCATCGCCAATGGCGGGCAGATGGCGATGGACGTCAGCATCGGCGCGCTCTTGAGCGTGGCGGACGCAGGCTTGTTCCGCCTGGCCAACCGCATCCTGCTGATCGGCTGGGACGTGCTCTATCAGCCGCTGCGCACTTCGCTGTGGGCGCGGCTGCCGCAGCTCAAGCACGACGCGCAGGCCTATAGCGCCGCGGTGACGCAGCAGACCGAGATTTTCGCGCTCGGCGTGTTCGCCTTGATCGGCGGCATCGCGCTGATCGCCGCCGACGCGCTGCCGCTGGCGTTCGGGCCGGAATGGACCGGCGCGACGGTGGTGATCCTCGTCATGGCGATCGCGCGGCTTTTGGCGGCGATCGCGGCGCCGGCGGAAGTGGTGTTCGGCGTCGCCGGCAAGACGGGCCTGCTCGCCGCGGCCGTCGTCGGCGGGGCTGCGCTCAATCTCGTCTCGGTGTTCGTCGGCGCGCCGTTCGGCCTGTTCTGGACCGGCGTCGCCAACGGCGCGGCGCTGATCATCGCCGCGGCGCTGTTCTTTCCCATGATGGCCCGCGAAGCGAACATCGCGCCAGGCGCGTTGATCGCCTTGTGGGCGCGGCTCTCGCTCAACGCGCTGATCATGGCGGGCGCGGTGTTGGGCGTGTTGCAGGCCTCGTCGCTCGCGGGGCTGGACGGCTGGCTGCGGATCGCTGCAGCGGTGGCGGCGGGCGCTGTCGCGTTTGTGCTCGCAGCGCGCCTGTTCACGCCGCGCGGCTACGCCGCTTACGCCGATGCGGTGGGCGCAGCGTTCGCGCGTTTGCGCCGCCGTGCGCAATAAGGAGCATGCGATGGCGCCGCCGCGTTTCCTGATCAATGGCCGCTTTCTGGCCAAGCCCTATACCGGCGTCACGCGGGTGGGCCGCGAATTGCTCAACGCGTTGACGCAGGAATTGGCCGAGCGCGACGCCTGGCGCGGGCGGTTTGCGCTGGCCGCGCCCGACGGCGCCGATTTCGGCCCGGCCGGGCGCGAAGCGATCGCGCAGGTGATGGCGATCACGACGGGCCCTGGCTCGATCCCGGCCGAGCAATTGGCCATGCCGTTTTCCGCGGGCGGCGACGTGGTGGTGAGTTTCTGCAACGTCACGCCGCTTCTGGCGTTGCGGTCGATCATCTGGATCCATGACGCGCATATTTTCGAGGCGCCGGAAACATATGGCGCGGCCTATCGCGCCTGGCACACCTTGATGCTGCGCGGATCGGGCTTGCGCGGCTTTCGCATCGTCACGGTGTCGGACTATTCCCGCGACGCGCTGATCAGGGTGGGCGCGCCGGCGCAGCGCATCGCCGTGATCAGCAATGGCGGCGATCACATCCTGCGCGAACATCCCGACCACGCCGGCGCCGATGCGCTGGGCCTGGGCGCGGGCCCGTTCGTGCTGGTCATGGGCAGCCCGGCCAAGCACAAGAACGCGCCGTTCGCCGTGCGCGCGCTGCTGGCGGGCTTGCCCGAGGCCGTGAAGATCGCGGTGGTCGGCCTGCATCAGGCGGGCGCCTATGTGGGCGAGCAGGCGATGCCGCAGGATGCGCGCATCGCGCTTCTGCCGCGCATTACCGACGGCGTGCTGCATGCGCTCTATCAGCGCGCGGCATGCGTGGTCGTGCCGAGCCTGTTGGAAGGGTTCGGCCTGCCGGCGGCGGAGACGCTGTGGGCCGGCGGCGTGCTTGCGATCGCCGACGCCACAGCGCTGCCCGAGGTCGGCGGCGACGCCGCGCTCCGCTTCGATCCGCGCGACGCCGCCGACATCGCCGCCAAAACGCGCGAGGCGATGACCC
>CAZMRN010000427.1:1631-1857 GCA_964568575.1 uncultured Caulobacteraceae bacterium | reverse complement strand
AGGCCATGATCAGGCGCGGCGGCCGGTGCCCCGGCGCCGCGCGCCTGGGTCACCATGCGATCGACGGCGAAGAACAGCGGGTCGAGCGCAGGGTCTTCGGCGTCGCCGGACCAGTCGCGCAGATCGAAACAGGGCGAATTGTTGATGCTGGCCGGCGGCGGCGGATCGATCATGCACGCGATCACCGCCTTGCCGGCGTTCACCGCGCGCTGGGCCGCGTCGAGGA
>CAZMRN010000427.1:0-1610 GCA_964568575.1 uncultured Caulobacteraceae bacterium | reverse complement strand
ACGCTTGGGACCAGATGACCACCGCTGCGCCGCTGCGGCGCAGGTCGGCGTCGGCGCTCGGGGCGCCGCCGACGTTCAGGCCGGCGCGCTCGAACATGTCGGCGAACGCCTTCGCCTGATGCTCGTCCTCGCGCACACAGACTATGAGCACGTCCGCCATGGCGTCTCCCAACGGCCCCCGCAGCGCCGCACCTGATGCCCCAAGTGCAAGGACGCAAGCAGTCCATAGCACGGCGCATTCCAGACAACACTGGGGTGATCAAGAATTAAGCTTATTTAGGGCAGCAGCGCGAAGTCGTTGATCGCGGGATCGAAGATTTCCAGCCGCCCGGAGACGATGTCGAAGCGCGCGCCGCGCAAATGAAGCCGGCCCGCCGCCGTCGCCGCTGCGACGAATGGGAACGTCATCAGGTTTTCCAGCGCAACCTTGATGGATTCGTGCTCCAGCGCGGGGGCGAGGCCCTCGCGCATATGCGCGATCCGCGCCTTCGCCGGCTCCAGCAAGCCGATCCATTTCGCCAGGAACGAGCCTTGCGCGAGGGAGTCCGGCGCGAGCGCCGCCGCGCACCCGCCGCAGCGCGCGTGCCCCAGGACGACGATCTCCTCGACCTTCAGCGCCTGGACGGCGAATTCGATCGCCGCGCTGGTGCCGTGATAGCCGCCCCCTTCCTCGAAGGGCGGCACCAGATTGGCGACGTTGCGGATGACGAACAGCTCGCCCGGCGCGGCGTCGAATATGGCGGCGGGGTCGACCCGGCTGTCGGAGCAGGCGATGACCAATGTCCGCGGCGACTGCCCCTCGGCGAGTTCGGCGTAAAGATCGGCCATGCGCGGCCAGCGCCCGGCGCGAAACCGCCGATACCCTTCAAGCAAACGATCCATGGCGCGGTTTGAGCGGAATTGCGCGCGCGAAACAAGCGAGCGCCGTCGCGCGCGCGGATTGCGCCTGCTAGACTGCGCCTCATGGGCAAGCGGCATCTGGCTCTGGCGATCGCGTTGGCCGTGGCGGGGTGCGGCACGGCGCCGTCGCTTCCCCTCAGGCGCGAAACCCTGGCGCGCCAGATCGCCGACGACGCCGCCGCCTTCAACGAGGCCTATGGCCGGGCGGTGACGGCGCAAATTCTGCTGAACGTGCTGCGCTCGCGCGACCGGCTGCCGCGCTTCTATCTGGCGATGACGGGCATCCAGGACGCGCCGTCGCTGCGCTTTCGCGAAAATATCGGCGTCGGCTCGATCCCGATGGGCGAGGGGGCCTCGCCTTGGGGCTTCGGCAATTTCGGCCTCGAGCGTGAAACCATCTCGCGCCCGACCTATGCGGTGCAGCCCTTCTCCGCCGACACGCTGACGCGCACCGCCTTCCAGGCCACCGACCCCGACGTGTTCGAGCATTATTGGCAAAGCGGCTGGCCGCGCGATCTGTTGCTGTTCGTGCTGGTCGACGGCCTCACGCGCATCGAAGCGCTGCCGGACGGCCAGACGCGCGTGACCGACCTCACCAACGAGGCCAATGACGTGCGTGAGGATTGCGCGCCTGACGTGGACTCGCGGGGATGCGCCTTCGTGCGCGAAGTGCGCGGGTTCCTGCGCGACATCGCGGGCCGCGAGCCAGT
>CAZMRN010000426.1:1605-1858 GCA_964568575.1 uncultured Caulobacteraceae bacterium | reverse complement strand
ATCTGCATGCGCCGCCGCTCGAAATCGATCGTCAGCCGCCGGCGCGCCATCGCCTCCACGCCGAGCACGCCCGCCATGCCGGCGACGACATCGCCCTCCAGCACCGGCACATCGATGCCCGCGACGTCGACGGCGCCGCTCTCCAGCCGCTCAAGCCGCGCCATCGGCGCCTCGACGACGCCGCCGAGGCCATGCACGCGGCTGCGTCCCACGATCGGCAGATTGAGCCGCTGCGCCAGGCGCGGCGACACCG
>CAZMRN010000426.1:0-1595 GCA_964568575.1 uncultured Caulobacteraceae bacterium | reverse complement strand
TGGCGCCGGTGTCGACGAAAAACCGGTACGGCCCCTCGCCATTGATGAACACCGGCGCGGTGACGCGGCCCATCTCGTCGACGCCGGTCTGCGTTTCGACCACGATGTCGAGATCAGGGCCCGGCTCCAAAGGCGGCGTAGGCGGCTCTTCCGGCGTCTGCGCGCGCGCCGGCGCGGCGAGCGCTGCGCCGATGAGCCCCTGCAGGAGCGCTGCCCGGGTGAGAGACGAAGGCGACGGCATGGGGCGGAAAGCTAGTGCGCGGCGCCGGCGCCCGTCCATGCCTGTTCATCGCCGGCCCGCGACGCTATGCAGCGTCGCAGCGCGGCGCAGCGACGCACGCGCCGAACCGGGGAAGGAGCGCTGCGTGCAGATCGCCGTCACGAATCCCAAGGATGGGTTCGCCTTTACCGCCTATCGCGCGGCCGCAGTGGGCCCGCGGCGGGGCGGCGTCGTCGTCGCGCAGGAGATTTTCGGCGTGACCGATCACATTCGCGCGATCTGCGATGAGTTCGCCGCGCACGGCTATGACGCGATCGCGCCCTCGCTGTTCGACCGCGTCGCGCCCGGCTTTCACGCCGACCATGACGCAGCCGGCATTCAACGCGGGCTCGCCGCCGTGCAGGCCTCGCCGTGGGACCAGGTCGCCGGCGACGTGCAGGCCTGCCTCGATGCGCTCGACGCGCCGCGCTACGTGACGGGCTTCTGCTATGGCGGCGCGGTCGCTTGGCTGGCGGCGGCGCGCTGCACGGGGGTGGCGGCGGCGAGCGGCTTCTACGGGCGGCTGATCAACGCGCTGATCGCAGAGGCGCCGCGCGCGCCGACCATCCTGCATTATGGCGAACGCGACGCCGGCATTCCGCTGAGCGAAGTCGACAAGGTGCGCGCCGCTCACCGGGATGTGGCCATCCACCTCTATCCCGCCGGCCACGGCTTTTGCCGCGCCGGCAGCGCCGATCACCACCCGGAGAGCGCAGCGCTTGCATTGCAGCGCACGCGCGACCATTTCGCAGCGCATACCTAGGAGCGACGCCGCATGGCCATCGATCACGTATCCGTCGGCGTCACCAATATGGCGCGCTCGAAGGCGTTCTATGATGCGGCGCTTGCGCCGCTCGGCATGCGTCCGATCATGCCGGTCGAGATCAACGGCAAACTCGTTGGCGTCGGCTACGGCGAAACATTTCCCAGTTTCTGGATCCAATTGCCGATCAACGGCCAGCCCGCCTCGATGGGCAACGGCGTGCACATCGCCTTCACCGCACCATCGCGCGCGGCGGTCGACGCGTTTTATCTCGCCGCCATCGAACAAGGCGGCGCCGATGACGGCCAGCCCGGTCTGCGCACCGAGTATCATCCCGATTATTACGGCGCCTTCGTGCGCGACCCCGACCGCAACAAGGTCGAGGCCTGCGCGCACGGAAAGGCATAGCGCGGCCACCTCCCCCGCAAGCGGGGGAGGCAAGCATCAGCAACGACGGCAGCGTTTTCCTCCCCCGCTTGCGGGGGAGGTGTCGCCGCAGGCGACGGAGTGGGCGCGCGTCGCCTGCCGCCCTCAGCCGCCGCGCGCGGCGCGGATGATGGCGGTTTCGTCGAG
>CAZMRN010000425.1:0-1868 GCA_964568575.1 uncultured Caulobacteraceae bacterium | reverse complement strand
CGCGATCGACGAGGTGATGCTTGAGCGCGGCCGCCGCGTGCAGCGCCGCCAGTCCCAGCGCGACCCAGGCGAGTTTGGAATGGGCGAATTCCGCGACGCCCGCCACGCCGGCGCGCACCGCTTGCGATGCTTGCGCCAAACCGAAAAGATGCGGAACCTCGAAAAGCCCGAACCACAAGGTCGGCACCTGCAAGGGCCGCGCATCCGCCGCCGACCATTGCGTCGATACATAAATCCAGCCCGACACGGGCAGGCCGATCATCAGCGCGTAAAAGCCCCAATGCGTCGCTTGCGCAAGCCTGCGCTCCCACGGCTTCATGGCCGCGGGCAGAGGCGGCGGGGGATTGGCCAAGCGCAGCGCGAGCCGCGCGAGGCTCAAGGCCAGCACCGTCAGGCCGATCGATTTGTGCAGCTGATAAGCGGAGATCGCGGTCGCGGCTTGCGCGGGGTCGCGCACCGCGTCGCCCATCCACCAGCCGAGCGGGATAAGAAAGAGGATCGCCGCCGCGATCGCCCAATGCAGGACGATCGCGGCGGCGGCGTAGCGGCGTGACGCGGCGTCTGCGCTCACTGTTTGGCGGCTTCCGCGGGCGCGGCGGGCGCGACCTGCTGTTGGAACTCGCCGTCGAACTCGATGGTCACGGCGTCGCCGAGGAAACCGGGGGAATCGCCCTGCGCGAGCCCGAAGCGGTTGCCGAAATCGCTGCGGTTGAAGGTGCCCTTGGCGGAGAAGCCGATCGCGCCGGCGCGCGTATAGGGATGCTGCGCCATCGAGCCGCCATACGTGACGTCGAAGGTCACCGGGCGCGTCTGGCCGAGGAAGGTCAGATCGCCGGTGACGCGCGCGGTGTTGGCGCCGGTCACTTCAACGGCGGTGGAGCGGAACGAGGCCTCCGGAAACTGTCCGGTGTTGAAAAAGTTCTCGCTGCGCGAAAGGTCCTCGTCCCAGCTCTGGAAGCGCGATTGCGCGTGCGTCTGGCGATAATTGCCCGGATAATCGGTGCGCACCGAGCTCGGATCGACGGTGAAGGCGATCGAGGACGCCGCGATGTTGGCGGGGTCGAGCGTCAAGGTGGCGCTGTAGCGGGTGAAACGGGCGATGTAATCGGCCAGGCCCAGATGGTTCACCCGGAACTGCAGGTTCGCGTGGGTGGGGTCGATGACGTAGGTCCCGGCTGGGGCGAGGATTTGCGCCGGCGCGGCTGCGGCGGGGGTTTCGGCCTCCGTCGAGGCCTGTTGGGCCGGCGGCGCGCAGGCCAGGAGAAGGCCGGCGAGCGCGGCGGTCGCGAGGAAACGGGTCATGAAGGCTCCTTCGGGATGGCGCGGCCTTGGGGCGGCCGGAGGGGGTTCTAGCGCAGGATGGCCGCGCTGACGCGCGTTCACTTGGAAACGCAGTGTTGCCTTGTCTAGCCCGGCGCGATCACGCCTTGATGAATTCGGCGTCGATGAGGATCTCGACCTCGTCGCCCACGAACGGCGCCCAGCGCGTGACGCCGAAGTCCGAGCGCCGGATCACGCCGCGCGCGGCGAAGCCCAGCACGTGCTTCTGCCGGATCTGTACGAAGCGCCCGCCATGGAAGCTGACCTGCAGCGTCACCGGCCGGGTGACGCCGTTGAGCGAGAGATCGCCTTCGATCAGCCCGGTGGTCGCGTCCAGCCGCTCGATCCGGCGCGACGTGAAGGTGATCTGGGGCGTCGTCTCCGCGCCGAGCGCGCGCGCGACTTCGCCGTCGAAGGCCAATGCGCCGGCGGCGTTGCGGACGCCGGTGGAGACCGAGGCCGCGTCTACCGAGGCGGTGATGGTCGAGGCTGTGGGGTTCTGCGGATCGAAGGTCAGCGTCCCCGCGATGCGGTCGAAGCGGGCGGTG
>CAZMRN010000424.1:245-1869 GCA_964568575.1 uncultured Caulobacteraceae bacterium | reverse complement strand
CGCGCACGCGATGCGCGCGCAGCGCTGGGCGCAGGCCGAGGCGGCGCTCGACGAGGTCGCCGGCGATTCCCTGGAGGAGATGACTGCGCGCCTGTTGCGCATTTGGGTGCGGGCCGGGCAGGGGGACGCCATCGCCGCGGCGCAGGATTTCGAACGCATCAGCGCGCCGCGCCCGTTCGACGGCGTGATCGCCTATCAGCGCGCGCTCGCCCTGCGGCTCGCGGGCCGCGACGAGGAGGCGCTGACGGCGTTCGCGGCGGCGCGGCGCAGCGACATCTGGCTCGCGCCTGCCGCCCTTTACGAGATCGATACGCTCAATCGCCTGCAACGCGGCGGCGACGCGGCCGCATTGTTCGCCTCCGCGCCGCAACGTCTGCGCGACCCGGGCATTGCGATGCTGATCGGCGGCGAACGCACGCATGCGCCCACGCTGACCCCGGCGCGGGGGGCTGCGATCGGAATTTACGGCCTCGCCGCGCTGCTGCTGCAGGAACCCAACAATTCGCGCGGCCTCACGCTGCTGACGCTCGCGCTCACGCTCGATCCCGATCTCGATCCCGCGCGCATCCTGTTCGCAGACGGCCTGCGCGAGCGCGAACGCTTCGCGCAGGCGCGCGCGGCCTTGGAGAAGATCGATCCGGCTTCGCCCTATGCCGAAACCGCGCGCCTGTCGGCGGCCTGGCTGCTGCGGCGCGAGGGCCGCGACTCCGAGGCGCTGGCTTTGGCGCAGCGCTCGGCGGCGGAAGGCGGCGGCCGCCTGTCGCTGATGACCGTCGGCGACCTGCATCGCAATCTCGAACAATGGGCGGAGGCTGAGGCCGTCTATACCCGCATCATCGACGCCATCGCATCGCCGGTGGAGGCCGATTGGGCGGTGTTCTTCGCGCGTGGCGCCGCCCGCGAACGGATGGGCCGCTTCGAGGACGCGGAAGCGGATTTGCAGCGCGCGCTGGCGCTGTCGCCCGATCAGCCCGAAGTGCTCAATTATCTCGGCTATTCCTGGGTCGACCGCGGCGTGCGGCTCGACGAGGGGCTGGAGATGATCCAGCGCGCCGTGGAGATGCGCCCGCGTTCGGGCCACATCATCGATAGTCTCGGCTGGGCGCATTATCGCCTTGGCGACTACGATCTCGCCCTGACCTATCTCGAGCGCGCGGTGGAGCTGGAGCCCGCCGACGCCACCTTGAACGACCATCTGGGCGACGCGCTGTGGCGTCTGGGGCGGCGCATCGAGGCGCGGTTTCAGTGGAGCCGGGCGCTGACGCTCGATCCGCCCGAGGCGCTGCGCGCGCAGATCGCCGCGAAGTTGGAGGCCGGCCTGCCGCCGATCTCGCCGGCGCCGTCCGCGCAAGCGCAAGCCGATGCGCGATGACGGCTTACGAGTCGTTTGCGCCGGCCAAGATCAATCTGTCGCTGCATGTCGGGCGCCCGCGCGCGGACGGCCTGCACCCGATCGAGAGCATCGTGATGTTCGCCGACGTCGGCGACGTGGTGCGCGTCGCCGCCGCCGATGAGCTGACGCTTCATCTGACCGGCCCGTTCGCCGCAGCGCTCGCGGGGGAGGGGGACAATCTCGTGCTCCGCGCCGCTGGTGCGCTGGCGGACGCCGGCGGCGTCAAGGCTG
>CAZMRN010000424.1:0-210 GCA_964568575.1 uncultured Caulobacteraceae bacterium | reverse complement strand
GTCGGGCATCGGCGGGGGATCGTCGGATGCGGCGGCGGCGATGCGCGCGCTTGATGCGCTGTGGGGCTTGCGCGCGGGCGAGGCCGCGCTGATGCGCTTGGCCGCGACATTGGGGGCGGATGCGCCGGCCTGCGTCGCGGCGCGCGCCGGGATGATGCGCGGCGCCGGCGAGGTCTTCACGCCCATCGCGGCGCCGGCGCTCCACGCCGT
>CAZMRN010000423.1:0-1895 GCA_964568575.1 uncultured Caulobacteraceae bacterium | reverse complement strand
GGGGGAGGCGGCGGCGGCGGCGGAAGGCCGATCGGCGGGGTGACCGACGCCTGTTCCTGCGCAGGACTGCGCGACCCGGTGACGACGATGGAGGAATCGTCTCCGGGCGCTGCGGTTTCGGTTTGCGCGGCGCATGACATCAGCGCGAGCGCCGCGCAGGCCAGCACGCTGACGCGAAGACTAGAGCGCATCCTTCATCCCCGTCGATGCGGGCGCCGTAGCGTCGGCGGCCGTCTGAATTGTCGTGACAGCGACGCCATCAAGATGGCGAAGATGCGGCGCAGGCGCGGATCATTGGCGGCCATCACGCCCTAGGCGCGCCCATCGATCCAGGCTCTCACAAGCTGGTCGAGCACGACGAGCGGCGTTTCGCCATTGTTCAAGATCACGTCATGGAAGGCGCGCAGGTCGAAGGCGACGCCAAGCCGATTGCGCGCGACGTCGCGCATGCGCGCAATTTCCGCGCGGCCGATCTCGTAGCCGCACGCCTGGCCCGGCCAGATGCAATAGCGCTCCACCTCGGTCACGATCACGCCGGGCGCATCGCCGGTGACCGAGGTGAGATAGGCGATCGCCTCTTCGCGGGTCCAGCGTTTGTGGTGCAGCCCGGTGTCGACGACCAGCCGCGCGGCGCGCCACATCTGCCAGCGCAGATAGCCGATGCGCCCGATGCGATCCTGATCGTAGAAGCCGGATTCCTCGATCAATTGCTCCGCATAAAGCGCCCAGCCTTCGGTGTAGGCGTTGAAGCCGAGCAGGCGGCGGATCAGCGGCAGCTGCGTCTGCTGCTGCGCCAGCGCGATCTGGAAATGATGGCCGGGCGCGGCCTCGTGATAATCCTGCGTCGGGAGATCGATTTTCGTCATCTCGCCCATGGCGCGCAGATTGACGTAGTAGATTCCGGGCCGCGATCCATCGAGGGCGGGCGCGTCATAATAGGCGCCGGGCCGCGACGCCTGCAGATAGGCAGGCACCGCGCGCACCTCAAGCTGCGCGCGCGGCATAGCGGTGAACCAGCGCGGCGCCGCCGTCATCGCGCGATCGATGCGTGCGCGCACGTCGGCGAGCAATTGCGCGCGGCCCGCCTCGTCGTCGGGGTAACGATGGCGCGGATCGGCGGTGAGCTGCGCCAGACGCGCGCCGATCGGCCCGTCCGTCATGCCCAATTGGCGCAGCGCGATGTCGAGTTCGGCGCTCAAGCGGCGCACGCGATCAAGACCCATCTCGTGGATGGCGTCCGGCGCCATGGCCGTGGTCGTCTCGGTGCGCAACGCCGCGCGGTAGAACGCGTCGCCCTGATCCAGCCGCCACACGCCCGCGTCGTGCGTTGCGCGCGGGCGCATCTCGCGCAACGCCTGATGCGTGCGGCGATAGGCGGGATAGATCTCGTCGCGCACGAGTGCGGTCGCAGCGGCGATGGCGCGCTGCGCGCGCGCCTGGTCGGCGGCTTGCGTCAAGCCGAGCGCGCCCAGCCCGCGTCGCAGCGCGTCGACATAGGGCGAAGTTTCCGGCGGCGCAGCGAGGATGGAATCGACGAGCGCAAGAGCGCGGTCGATGACGAAGTCTGGCGGAACGACGCCCGCTTCGGCGTCGGCGCGCGCGCGCGCAGCTTCGGCGTCAAGCGCGTCGGCGACCTGACGCAGGCGGGCGAGGTAATCGTCGGCGTCGGCGAGGCGGCGCAAAGGTTGCGTGGAATCGAAAAAGCCCGGCAACGTCGAAAACGCGCTGTCGAGCGCGTTGAGCGTATAGGGGCGAAGGCCGCCGATCGCAATGCGGCCGAAGCTGAACTCGGCGCAGGCCGCATTCGCTTCGAAAACCTCTTTCAGTATATCGAACGTCACCGCGTCGGCGGCCGACAACGTCGCCCGATCGACGGCGCGCAGCTGCACGAGGCG
>CAZMRN010000422.1:0-1896 GCA_964568575.1 uncultured Caulobacteraceae bacterium | reverse complement strand
TGGCGCGCGCGCTTCGCGGGTCTCGCGCAGGGCCGCGCGCTTGACCTTTCAGCGCCGGCGCCGGCGCATGAGGGGCTCTATCTTTTGGGCGGACTGGGCTCGCGCGGGTTTACGCTGGCGCCGCTCCTGGCCGATCGCGTGGCGTCGGAACTCTGCGGCGAGCCGCAGGCGTTGCCCATCGCCTGCCTCGATGCGATCCATCCGGCGCGCTTTCTGGCGCGGGCGATCAAACGCGGGCTCTAGTCCGCGGCGGCGGCGCCGTGCGCACGCCGCGCATCGATTTGCGCGCGCAATTCGCCCTGGCGCTTCTCGTCCAGCGGATAATTGCGCAAAGACAGAAACGTCAACGCCATCAAGAGCGCTGGCGTGCCGCAATAGAGCCAGGTCAGCGCCGTCAAGGCGAGCGGCGAATTCTGCGCGTCGGGATCGGAATTAAAGCCGAACAGCGACAGCAAGGCGAGGCTGGCCGGGCCGAACGCGAGACCGACCTTGCTGGTCGTCAAGAGCAGGCCGAAATACAGGCCCGAGCGCTGTTCGCCGGTGCGCGCTTCGTCGTCGTCCACCGCGTCAGCCATCATGGAGCGGACGAGCAGCGTGCCGGCCGTGGAGGGAAAACCCGCCACCACCATGCCGATCGCGAGAATCTCCGGCGCGTTCGGCGGCACGATCGGGAAGACGGCGAACGCCGACGCCCAGAGCACGCAAGACCAGGCGAGCGCGGTGTGTTTGCCGATGCGGCGGCCGAGCCACACCCAGAACGGAATGGCGACAAGTCCTGAGAAGAAATAGACGAACAGCAGCGAGGTCGCTTCGCGTTCGATGTTCAACACGGCGTCGGCGTAAAACAGGAACAGCGTGCCGGCCATGCCTTGCACAATGCCGATCAACAGATCGGGCACCAGCACGCGACGCAGCACGGCGCTGGCGAACAGCGCGCGGATGCTGGCGGCGAAGCCCGATTCCGCGGTCGCGGCGGTCGCAGAGACGGTTTCCGGCATCGCCCACACGGCGATCGCGACGCAGATGGGCAGCGCGATGATCACCATCCAACCCATGAGGTGCACGCCGTCGGCGAAATCGCCCATGTTCGTCATCTGCACGACGGCGGGCGTCGCCATCATCGCCACTTGGCCGAGCGCGGACGCAATCTGGATGACGCCGAGCACGCGCGTGCGGCCGTGATAGGTCGGCGCGCATTCGCCGGCCCAGCCGAGATGCGCGATCATCGCGCCGGCGAAGGTGATGTAGAGGCTCATCACCGTCAGCCCGACGAAAATGGCGCCGACGCCCGCTGGCATGCCGATGAACGCGAACCACACGATCGCCATGAGCACCGGCGTCGCCGCGACCAGCCACACGCGACGGCGCCCGAACGGCGTGCGCGTGCGATCCTGCAGCGTGCCGATCGTCGGATTGACGATGACGTCGAACAGGCGCGCGGCGAGGAACACCAGGCCGACGACGCCTTCCTCCACGCCCAGCTCGGTCGCGTAATAGCGCGGCAGAAACACGATCGGCGGCACCGAAAGCGCCAGCAGCGGCGCGCCCGGCAGCGCAAACAGCGCCACGCGCCAGAACGGCGGATCGGTTTGCTTGGCGGCTTGCGTCATCAGCGGCGCGCCCGCGCCATCAGCTCGGCCGCATCGCCATAGGAATGGCCGATCACGGCGTGCGGCGCATAGGGCGCTTCGAGCGCGGCGCGCTCTTCGTCGCTGAGCGTCAACGCGGAAGCCGCGACGGCGTCCTCGATATGGTGCGGCTTGGTGGCGCCCACGATCGGCGCGGTGACGCCGTCCTGCTGCATCAGCCATGCCAGCGCGATTTGCGCCGGCGGAACGCCGCGCGCCGCAGCGACCGCCGCGACCGCATCCACCACGGCGAAATCGGCGTCGGTGT
>CAZMRN010000421.1:0-1911 GCA_964568575.1 uncultured Caulobacteraceae bacterium | reverse complement strand
GGCCGAACGCCTCTTGAAGCCGATGGCCGAGGCGGCGCGACCGCAGCGCGCGGCCCCTTCGCGTGCAGCGACCAAAAAAAACCCCGGCGCGGGGGCGCCGGGGTAGGGGGAAAGTCGCCTGGGAGGGCGAGGGTAAAGCGGTCAATTGCTCGCTTGCACGATCGTGCGTGCGCTGGCCTGGCGGGCCGAGGCGTTGCACTGAGCAAGCTGATCAGCGTTCAGTTCACTGCCGGCGAAACCATAGGCCGTAACGGGGCCCGCTTCGCGCACGAACGAGCGGCAGGTGCGCACGGTGGCGGGATGATCGGCGACGGCGCGGCAGGTGTCGCCTTCGCACTGCCACACGGTGCGCTCGGCGACGACGCGGGTGTGCTCGGCGACGGGGACGCTCAATTTCGCGGAAAATTCGCGGTCGCGAGCGAGGGCGGGAGACGCCGCCAGCGCTGCAAGAGCGGCTGCGGCGAGGATGGTGCGGATCATGGGAGACGCTCCTTCAACGAACAAGGGCGGCGCACACACAGACAATTAGCGCCACGACCTGACTCTAGAGCGGGCCTTCGCGAACGCAAGAGAAAAAATGAATGCTATCGAAAATATTCAGTAGTCCGGTCGCAAACAGTAGCAAGTATTACGCAAGACGGCGCTGCGCCCGATCGTCCTGCGTCGCCGGCGCATGCCGGGGCGCCCTTGGGTGACGCTTGACCGGCGCCCGAGGCGGGCGATCATGCCGAAAACCATCGCAAGGGAGCGCGCCATGGATTTCCGGATTCCGAAAGAGATCGAGGACTATCTGGTCGTGCTCGACAACTTCATCGAGACGGAGATCAAGCCGCTCCAGGCGCAGGACGACAACGAGCGCTTCTTCGATCATCGCCGCGAATGGGCGCGGACCGATTTCGACAAGGGCGGCCTGCCGCGCCACGAATGGGAAGAGCTTCTGCGCGAAGCCAAGCGCCGCGCCGACAAGGCCGGCCATCTGCGCTATGCGCTGCCGAAGGAATATGGCGGCCAGGACGGCACCAATCTCGGCATGGCGATCATCCGCGAGCACTTCGCGCGCAAGGGGCTCGGCCTGCACAATGATTTGCAGAACGAGCATTCGATCGTCGGCAATTTTCCGCAGATTCTGATGTTGCGCGACTTCGCGCGCGACGATCAAAAACACCTCATCGAGGATGCGCTGAGCGGCAAGTTTCGCGCCACGTTCGGGCTCACGGAGCCGTTCCACGGCTCCGACGCCACGCACATGGAGACGCGCGCGGTTCCCGAAACCCGCAACGGCGTGAAGGGCTGGCGCATCGACGGCGAGAAGATGTGGATCACCGGCATGCACGCCGCCAGCCACATGATGTGCTTTGCCCGCACCAGCGGCGCTGACGGCGACGCCTCAGGCATCACCTGCTTCCTCGTGCCGGCCGACGATCCCGGCATCCGCATCGAAGAATATATGTGGACGTTCAACATGCCGACGGATCACCCGCGGCTGACGATCACGAACGTCTGGGTTCCGGAAACCGCGATCTTCGGCCCGCTCGGCGGCGGTTTGGCTTTGGCGCAACATTTCGTGCACGAAAACCGCATTCGCCAGGCGGCGTCGTCGTGCGGGGCGGCCATGTATTGCATCGATGAAAGCGTCAAATACGCCCGCCTGCGCAAGCCGTTCGGCGAAGCGCTCGCGCGCAACCAGGCGATCCAATTCCCGCTGGTCGAACTGGCGACGCAGGCCGAGATGCTGCGTCTGCTGATCTTCAAGACGGCCTGGGAAATGGACCAGATGCCGAAGCCCGAGGTGGAGAAGCGCCTCTCGGACAAGGTGTCGATGTGCAATTACTATGCGAACCGCCTGTGCTGCGAGGCGGCCGATCGCGCGATCCAGGTGCACGGCGGCATCGGCTATTCGCGCCACAAGCC
>CAZMRN010000420.1:0-1915 GCA_964568575.1 uncultured Caulobacteraceae bacterium | reverse complement strand
GGGGGCCGCGCGCGCGCGCGTTGCGCGGCCGCGCCTACGCCGAGATCATGGCGATCGGCTATATGCCGTCGATCGACCGCTCGCTGATGGATGATGTGACGGTGGATGCGGCCGAAGACGCCGCGCGCGAGCTCTTGCAGGCGGGGGGATTGTCATGACCTTTGATCTCATCGTGCGCGGCGGAACCGTCGCGCTGCCGGGCGGCCTGCACCAAACCGATATCGGCGTGCGCGACGGGCGCATCGCTGCGATCCGCGATCTGGCGGCGGCGCAAGCCGGCGAAATCGTCGAGGCGCGCGGTCTGCACGTTCTGCCCGGCGTGATCGACACCCAGGTTCATTTTCGCGAACCTGGAAATGAACACAAAGAGGATCTCGAAACCGGTTCGCGCGCGGCCGCGCTGGGCGGCGTCACGGCCGTGTTCGAAATGCCGAACACGGCGCCGCCCACAACCACCGCCGAAGCGCTGAACGACAAACTCGCCCGCGCGAAAGGGCGCATGCATGTCGATCATGCGTTCTATGTCGGCGCCAGCGACGACAACGCCGATCAGCTGGGCGAGCTTGAGCGCCTGCCGGGCTGCTGCGGCGTCAAGACGTTCATGGGTTCGTCCACCGGCACGCTCTTGGTCAAGGACGATGCGGGCCTTGAGCGCGTGCTGAAAAACATGCGCCGCCGGGGCGCGTTTCATGCGGAGGACGAAGCCCGCCTGGTTGCCCGCAAAAGCTTGGCGCGCGACGGCGATTGGACCAGCCATCCCGAAGTGCGCGACGACGAAACGGCGTTGCTGGCGGTGAAGCGGCTCGTGGATGCGGCGCGGCGTCTCAACAAGCGCGTGCACGTGCTGCATGTATCCTCCGCGATCGAGATGGCGTTTCTCGCCACCGCGAAGGACGTCGCCACCGTCGAGACGCTGCCGCAATTCTTGACCTTCGAAGCGCCGCATATCTACCGCAAGCTCAACGGCTTTGCGCAAATGAACCCGCCGATCCGCTACGCCGCCGATCGCGCCGCCTTATGGGATCTGGGCATCGCGCAAGGCGTCGTCGACGTGCTCGGCACCGATCACGCCCCGCATACGCGCGAAGAAAAGGCGCAACCCTATCCGAAATCGCCCTCCGGCATGCCCGGCGTGCAAACTTTCGTGCCGGTGATGCTCACCCATGTCGCCGCCGGCCGCTTGACGCTGCAGCGCTTCATCGATCTCACGAGCGCGGGCCCCGCGCGCATTTTCGGGATCGCCGGGAAGGGCCGCATCGCGCTCGGCTACGACGCCGATTTCACGCTCGTCGATCTCGCAGCGCAGCGCACGATCCGCGCCGCCGATCAAGCCACGCGCGTGGGCTGGACGCCGTTCGACGGCTTCGACGCCACCGGCTGGCCGATGGCCACCATCCTGCGCGGCGTCGTCGTCATGCGCGACGGCGCCCTCATCGCCCCCGGCCGCGGCGAACCCTTGCGGTTTCTTGAAACGATGGCGTGAGCGCCGCGCGCGTTCAGCCGAGCGCTGCGCGATAGATCGCGGCGTCGTCCTCGGTGAAGCAGCAGAACACGATGCGCGTCGGCGGCGCGCGCCAGGCTTGCGCTTGCGCCAGCGCGATGCCGGCGCCCAGTTCGCGCGGCCAGCCGAAGGCGCCGGTGCCGATGGCGGGAAAAGCGATCACGTCGAGCGCCAGCGTGCGCGCCGCCTCCAGGCAGGCTCGATAGCAGGAGGTCAGCCGCGCGATCTTTTCGGCTTCGTCCCCTGGGGCGAACCAGATCGGGGCGACCGTGTGGATGATGCGGCCAGCAGGCAGCGCGAAGCCGGGCGTGACGAGCGCCTCGCCCTCGGCCAGCCCGCCATGGGCGGCCAGGAGGTCGTTGAGCGCGGGGCCTGCGGCGCGCCGGATCGCCCCGTCCACTCCGCCGCCCGGCA
>CAZMRN010000419.1:0-1925 GCA_964568575.1 uncultured Caulobacteraceae bacterium | reverse complement strand
ATCCGGATCTGTCAACCGCCGTCTGCGACGTCGCGCTGATCCGCTCTTGCTGGGATTATCCGGAACGCAGCGCGGAATTCCTCGCGGCATTGACGCGCATGGAGGCGCGCGGCGTGCGTGTGATGAACGCGCCGGCGATCATCCGCTGGAACGCAAGGAAGGATTATCTGATCGGCGTCGAGCGCGCCGGCGTGCCGGTGATCCCGACGCTGTGGGCCGATGCGCTCGACGCGCGCGGCGTGGCGAAGGCGTTCGACGCGTTCGAGACCGCCGAGCTCGTGCTCAAGCCGCAAGTGGGCGCGGGTTCGCGCAACACCTTGCGGCTGCAGCGCAACGCCTGGAGCGAGGCGGACTTAATGCGCGGCCCAGCTGGTCCCGCGATGCTGCAGCCTTATTTGCCGTCCATCGAAACGATCGGCGAGCGTTCGCTGATCTATTTCAACGGCGCGTTCTCGCACGCCGTGCGCAAGCTGCCGGCGCCGGGACAATGGTTCGCCAATGCGCTTGATGCGCGCTTCGAGGTCTGGGCGCCGGACGACGCCGCGCGCGCGGTTGCTGCGCAAGCCTTGTCGGCCTTGCCCTTGAAGGCGGTCTACGCGCGCATCGATCTCGTGCAGGGCCATACAGGCGATTGGCTGGTGATCGAGATCGAGGCGATCGAGCCCTATCTCTTTCTGCGTTTTGCGCCCGAGGGCGCCGCGCGCTTGATCGACGCCGTCTTGCGCGGCGCCGAAGGCTGAGCGCCAGTTTTGTTGGGAAATCGGCACAGATCGGCGATCGTGCACGCGCCGCAGCGCGGCGTGCGCGCGACGCAGCGATAGCGCCCGTGCAGGATCAGCCAATGATGCGCCCCGCGCAGATAGGCCGGCGGCGTGATGCGCATGAGATCGGCCTCGACCGCGTCGGGCGTCGCGCCTTTCGAAAGCCCAATGCGGCGCGCGACGCGGAATACGTGCGTGTCGACGGCGATGGTCGCTTCGCCGAAGGCTTCGGCAAGCACGACATTCGCCGTTTTCCGTCCGACGCCGGGCAGGGCCTCCAGCGCGGCGCGGTCGTGCGGGGTCTGACCGCCATGGCGCTCGATCAACAGCCGCGACAACGCCGCCACGTTCTTCGCCTTGGCCCGCCAAAGGCCGATGGTGCGGATATGCTGGGCGATCCCGTCTTCGCCGAGCGCGGCCATTTTCTCCGGCGTATCGGCGGCTGCGAACAGGCCTTTGGTCGCCTTGTTGACGCCCTTGTCGGTGGCCTGCGCGGACAGCACCACCGCCACGAGCAGCGTGAACGGCGAGGTGAAATCGAGCTCGGTGCGCGGCTCAGGCCGTTCGGCGGCGAGCCGCGCATAGATCGTCTCGACGTCGGCGCGCGGAAGGCCGCGCGACCGAACGCCCGACTTGGCGCGGGCCCGCGCTTGGGGCACAGATTTAGCCATGTCGCCGCATTGGGAACGCATCACGAGCACGGGCGGCGTCGATCGCGCCGATCTGGTGTTCGACGCCACGCTGTCGCCGAACCGGTCGCTGTCGCAGCGCTGGTTCTGGCGCCTGATCGGCGTCGTGGCGGCGCTGGAGATCGCGCTCGCCTGCGTGTTCTGGGCGCAGGGCGCCTATCCGGTGTCGGGATTTCTGCTCGCCGGCATGGTCGCCTTGATCATTGCATTCCGCGTCAATTATGCCGCCGGCCGCGCGCGCGAGATCGTGCAGATATGCCCTGCGCGCGTCATGGTGGAGCGCAGGCCGGCTTTCGGCGCCGGCGAGGCGTGGCAGGTCAGCCCGCAATGGGCGCAGGTGGCGCAGGATTCCGGCGCGGTGCGGATCGCGTCCGCCGGCCGCGCGCTGCGCATCGGCGCGTTTCTTTCGCCGCAGGAGCGCGATGCGTTCGCCGCCGCCTTGCGTCAGGCGCTCGCGCGCGCCCGCGCTACGCCC
>CAZMRN010000418.1:0-1947 GCA_964568575.1 uncultured Caulobacteraceae bacterium | reverse complement strand
GCGCATCTGGGCCTCGATCCCGCAGGTCTGGCTTTCATTTGAGGGACGCATGCCGGTAAAGCAGGGGGAACCAGAACGGGGACCGCCATGGCGATGACGCTGGACGAGCATCTTGCGCCCGAACCGGGGCCGAAACGCATCCTGGCGCTCGACGGCGGCGGGGTGAAGGGCATCCTGACGCTCGGCATGCTGGAGCCGCTGGAGGCCGAGCTGCGCCGCCGTTCGGGCGATCCGAAGCTGGTGCTGTCGGATTATTACGACCTCATCGGCGGCACCTCCACCGGCGCGATCATCGCCTCCGGCCTCGCGCTCGGCATGAGCGTGGCCGAGTTGATCGACATGTATTCCGATCTCGGCCCACAGGTGTTTCACCGCCGCCGCTCGTCTGGCCTGCTGTTCCGCTCTCAATATGACCACACCGCCCTGGTGCGCGCGCTCGAACCGGTGATGGGCCAAGTTCTGCTTGGCGATCGCGAGCGCATCAAGACCGGCCTCTCCATCCACATGAAGCGCATCGACACCGGCTCGGCCTGGACGGTGTCGAACAGCCCGAACAATCCGTATTTCGACCCGCCCGATCATTCCGACACGATCCCCAACGCGCATTATCCGCTGATCGATCTCGTGCGCGCCAGCGCGGCCGCGCCGACCTTCTTCGACGAGGTGACGATCAACACGGAGTGGGATGAAAACCGCGTCCCTACGGCGCCTGGATATTTCGTCGACGGCGCTGTGAGCGCCAACAACAATCCCAGCCTGCAATTGCTGATGACGGCGTTGACGCCGGAATACGGCTTCGCCTGGAAGGCGGGCGCCGATGCGCTGATGATGACGTCGCTCGGCACCGGACTGCGCCGTCCGCGCGCCAAGCGCGGCAAGGGCATGCAACTCGCCGGCGTGAAGGCGATCGCGGCGCTGCGCGCGATGATCTACGACACCCAGATTCAGGCGGTGAAGCTGATGCAAACCGTGTCGGATCCGAAGATCGCGTGGCGCATCGATTCCGAAATCCAGGACATGCGCGGCGTCCAATACGCCGGGCCGAACGCCGGCAAACAAGTGCGCGCGCGGCCCTTCAGCGGCGCAGCGCTGCTCGATTATCAGCGCATGGACGTCGATCTCTCGCTGCGGCCCGCAGCGCTGAAGCGCCCGTCGCGCAAGGCGCCGGAAACGCCGCCCCAGGAAGAGGCCGAGATCGTCTATGAAGGCGGCTTCCTCGGCATCGGGCGCAGGCGCATGCGGCCGTCTTCGGTGGAGACGCTGCTGGGCCGCAAGCTCAGCGCCAAGACCATCCTGCGCCTCGACGAACTCGCCAATGGCGACCCCGCAAACATGGCGCTGCTGTTGGAGATCGGGCGCATGGCGGGCGCACGTTATGTGTCGGCCGCCTATCCCGATCCGCGCTTCAATCTGCCTGGATGGAGCGCGTAGAGCCTCGTGAGCGCCCGCACCGTCATCGTCGCCGTCACCGGCCATCGCCTCAACCAATTGCCCGAGCAAGAACGCCCGCGCATCGACAGCGAGATCGCGCGCGCGCTCGATGAGGTGGAGGATGCGAGCCGCGACGTGACCGACGGCCCGGTGCGCATGACGTTGTGTTCTGCGCTGGCGGAGGGCGCGGATCGCTTGGCTGCACAGGCTGCGCTGGTGCGCGGCTGGCGGCTGGTGACGCCGCTGCCGTTTTCGCCGGAGCGTTATGTTCTTGATTTCGAGAACGAAGCCTCGGTGCGCGAGTTCCACAATTTCCTCAAGGCGTCGCGGCGCGTGAGTCCGGTGCCGGAGGCGGCGGTCGCCGCGCTGGGCGGGGGATCGGCTGCCCCGTACGCCGCGGTCGGCCGTGCGCTGATCGAACGCGCAGACGTTCTCCTCACCGTGTGGAACGGCATGCCGCCCAAGGGGCCCGGCGGCACGTCGGAGGTCGCTGCGCTCATGCTGGAGAAGGGCGGG
>CAZMRN010000417.1:0-1951 GCA_964568575.1 uncultured Caulobacteraceae bacterium | reverse complement strand
CCTCGAGACCGTCGAGCGCCTCCAACGCCCCGCCGCGGCCCTCGGCGGCGGCCTGGCCGAGCATCAGCGCGGTGCCTGAGGGCGCATCGACCTTGCGGCGGTGATGCGCCTCGACGATCTCGACGTCCCAATCGGGGCCGAGCGCAGCGGCGGCCCGGCGCACCAGATCGGTCATCACCGTGACGCCGACGCTGAAATTGCCGCTGCGCACGACGGCGAAACGCTGCGCGGCGGCGTTGATCACGCCCTCGTGCTGGGCGCCGGAAAACCCCGTCGAGCCGACGATCGCCGCGCGCACGCCGCGCAGGCTGCGCAGCGCAGCGATGGTCGCTTCCGGCGTGGTGAAATCAATCCAGACGTCGGCTTCGGCGGCGGCCTCCGCCGCCGTTTCGCACGCGCGTACGCCAAGTTCGCGAGATAGACCGGCGAGCGTCGCGACATCGGCGCCGATCGCTGGACCGGCGCGTTCGGTGGCGCCGACGATGCGGATGTCGTCGCGCGCGTCCGCGGCGCGCGTGAGGGCTGCGCCCATGCGTCCCGCGGCGCCGGCGATAGCGATGCGCAGCGTCATCGCGGCGGCATCAGATTGGGATCGGCGATCATGATGACCCTTTGTCCATCCACGGACCACGCGTATCGGCGAAACGCTATCACCAGCCCGCCGCCCAGCGCGACCAGCAGCGCAAGCGCGGCGACGGCGCCGAGGCCGGACAGCGCGCCGACATCGAAAACCGCGCTCTTCACCAGCGCTCCCAGCGCGATCGCCAGGGCGAGCGCGCGCACCCGGCGGTCAGCCATCTCGTAGCCCGCGGCGAGGACGGCGCCGGCGAAGCCCAGCAGCGCGAGCGTGATCGCCCATCCCTCGAGCGGCGCCGTCGCCGCCACCGCCATGTCGGCGCCCTGGAACAAGCGCCGGATCTCGAGCAGCACATTAAGCAGCGCGAGGAGCGCGCCGACGCTCGCGGCGAAAGCGGCGCGCTCACGATAGCCTTGCGCCGCGCGAAGCTGCGCGTAGGCGAAGAAGCCGATCGCCGGGACGGCGAAACCAGCGAGCAGCGAATTCACGCCAAGTCCGCCGTACACCGTCGCGGGTGCGACGCCCCACCATGGATTGCATACAAGACCGGCGCCGAACAGGGCGAGCGCGGCGGCGCCGGCGGCCATCAGCGCTTCGGCGAAAAACGGCAACGGCGTCGCGCGCGAGCCGAAGCGCCAGGCGAAGGCGATCGCCGCGAGCAGCAGCGCGCCAGAATAGAGCCCGATCTCCTCCAGCGTCACCACAGGCGCCGACGCCTGCGCCTCGCGCCAGGCGTCGCGCACCCACAAGGCCACCGCCGCGCACGCCAGCGTGATCGCCGCCATCATCAGCCCTTGCGGCGCGAGCGCCTGTTTGCGGTTGGCGCGATATGCGAACAGGCTGCCGGCGATCGCGAAGCAGGTCGCAGCCAAGGCGATCAAGGGCGTGGCCGGCGACCGCCAGCCGAGCGCCGCCACCAGCGCTTCCGCAGGCGCATTGGCGAACAGGAGCTGCGCCAACGCCGCGCCCGCGACCAGGCCGGCCGCGAGCCGCAGACCGCGCCGGTCGATTAGGGCGTCGAGAACGGCGAAGCCGATGACGGCGATCGATAGCGTGGCCAGCGCGAATGCAGGCGGCGTGGCGATCCACGCCGCAATCGCGCCGCCGCACGCCCCGCCTGCGATCCAAAAAGTCTCAGCGTCAGAACGCGTCGCGCGCCACGCGGCGATGGCGTTGAGCAGCGCAGCCGACGCGGCGACGCCGATCCAAATCTCGGGTTGCCCCACCGTGCCAAGATGGATGCGCGCCGCCGCCAGCGCCGCGATCGGCGTTAGGCTCGCCAGCGCGGCGCCGGCGGGCGTGTCGGGCAGCCGCCAATGCATGACGATCCCGGCGCAGCTGGCGCACAAGGCGAGCGCGGCTGCGGCGGTGATC
>CAZMRN010000416.1:0-1957 GCA_964568575.1 uncultured Caulobacteraceae bacterium | reverse complement strand
GACGACTGCCACGCGCAGGCCGGCGGCCTCCAATTGGCGCGCCGCGAACAGGCCGGCGAGGCCCGCGCCGATGATCAGCACGTCGGCGTCCGGGGCGGAGGGCGCAGGCCGTGTGCAGGCCGCGGCGCTCAAGCCAAGGGCCAGCGCGCCGCGTCGCGTCCAGGGGCGTGTGCTCATCGTGTTCTCCTGCGCCGCCAGCGGGGACTGCTTGCGTAAGATCAATTCCGGGCTTTGTCTCGCGTTGGAGAAGCGATGGAGACCCCTCATGACCCTCTCGCGCAGACAAGCCGCCGCAGCCTTGGCGGGCGCGCCGCTCGCGGCAGCGTCCGTCTCGGCGTGCGCCAGCGGCGCCGGCATGCTTGACCGCGACGCCTTCGCCGCGGGGCAGGAAGCGATCCAGGTGTGCCTGAACACCCAAAAAACGGCCTGGAACAATGGCGACATCGACGGCTTCATGGACTTTTATTGGCGCGATCCGCGTCTCGTGTTCATCTCCGAGCGGAGCTGGACGGTCGGATGGGCGGCGGCGCTCGCGCGCTATCAGACCAATTATCCCAATCGCGCCGCGATGGGGACGCTCGACTTCACCGAGATCACCATCACGATGATCACGCCGGACGACGCCTATGTTTGGGGGCGGTGGTCGTTGCAGCGCGCCGGCGATGCGCCGGGCGGGATGTTCACGCTGATTTGGCGGCGCGTCGACAGCGCGGGCGCGGAGAGGCGCTGGTGCATCGTGCACGATCATACGTCTGCGTAGGCGCGCCGATCATCCATCGCCCGACAACAGAAAGTGGCCATGCATCGCGGCGATCGGGCTGGCGCGTTCGAACTGCCATGCCTCGACGTGAATATTGGCGATGCGGCGGCCGACCTTGACGACGCGGGCGCGGGCGAACGTGTCGGCGGGCTTTCCCGAACGCAGATAATCGATCGAGATGTCGATCGTCTTCGGCAGTTTGGTCAGCTTGCCGGTGATGCTCAATTGCGCGACCGCGGTCAGCTCCATGAAGGCGCCGACCACGCCGCCATGCAGCGCCGGCAGCATCGGATTGCCGATCAGCGCTTCCTTGTACGGCAGAACGAGCGTCAGCTCGTCGCCATGCGCCTCGGCTCGCACGCCAAGGAATTGCGCGTAAGGAATGCGCGCGAGGAAATCATGCATCTCGGCGGCGTTGCGGGCGGCTTCGATCACGATGCGTCTCCGCGCGGGGGCAGATTGGCGCCGGCGCCGCGACCGCCGTCGGACGCCAGCATGAACGCGCCCACCGCATTCGCGATCGGATCGTCGGGGTCGTCCTGGTAGGCGATCGCGCGGGTGAACGCGACCGAGCGCGTCAGCTTGTAGCAATGCGCCATCGCCAGCACGTCGCGGCCGGGCGCTGCGGGTCGCATGTAATCGATGCGCAGATCGAGCGTGGCGATCGGCTGCGGCGCTTGCAGCGCAGCGATCACCGATGCGCCGCTCAAATGGTCGAGCATGGCGGTGATCACGCCGCCGGCGATCACGCCGGTCGTCGGATCGCCGATCAGGTCGTCGCGGCTCGCCACGCGGCCCCACACGCGCGCCTGCTCCATGCGTTCCAGCCGCAGCCCGATCGCGTGCGCATAGGGCGTAAAGCGCATCATGCCGGCCAATTGCTGGCGCGCCGCGTCGGGCGAGGGCGGGTTGGGATCGTGGGTGCTCATGGCGTTCTAGCGCTAGCGCCTCGCGCGGGCGCAGCACAAGCCGGTCTGCGCGCTTGCTCGGCGGCGGGACGCGGTTCAATCTCAACCACGGGGTTCGCGGAAGCGGAGCAGACATGCGACGGATGTCGTTGGCGCAGACGGCGCTCGCCGTTTTCGTGGCGGGCCTTTTGACGAGCGGTTGCGCTGGCGGCGGCGGCGGGGGCGGCGGCGGAGGGCCGATCGCCGTGACGCCGCCAACCCCGCCACCGCCTCCTCCTCCGCCGCCACC
>CAZMRN010000415.1:0-1959 GCA_964568575.1 uncultured Caulobacteraceae bacterium | reverse complement strand
GGCGCTTCGGACGCGGCGGCCCGCGCCGCGCGCGATCTCGCAGACGCCAGCGCGCGCATCGCCCGCGATGTGGAGCGCTTGTGCGCGAGCATGCAGGGCGAGATCGCGCGCAACCGCGAGGACGCCGCGCACCTTGCGATCGCCGCCGCCCGGGCCATCGCCGACGTCGCCCTCGACGCTCACGGTCATGAGCGTGTCGCCGCGGCCGTTGACGCGGCGCTGTCGTCGCTGAACCAGAGCCCGCGCGTGGTGGTGACCGCGTCGCCCGCCCATGTCGAGCAGCTCAGGGCGCAGTTCGATCAGATCGCGCCGCACATCCAAGGGCGCATCATCGTGCGCGAGAAGGCGGACGCAGCCCCCGGCGATGCGCGCATCGAGTGGGGCGAGGGCGCCGTCGAGATCGATCGCGCTGCGATCATCGAAGACATCGAGGCGCGCGTGCGTCGCGCGCTTACGCAAGGGGCCGAATCATGAGTTCGGAATTCGAGTTGAACGAATTTCAGCAGGGCGAGGCCGATTCCCAGCCCACAGACGTCGAGCGCTCGAGCGCCAATTTGGCGGCGGTCTATGACGTGCCGGTCAATATCCAGGCTGTACTTGGCAAGGCGAATGTCGATGTCGCGACATTGCTCGGCTTGACCAGCGGATCGGTGATCGAGCTGGACCGCAAGATCGGCGAGGCGATCGACATTTACGTGAACAATCGCCTCGTGGCGCGCGGCGAGGTCGTCATCGTGGAAGAACGCCTCGGCGTCACGATGACGGAAATCATCAAAGATGGGGACGTGAGCTGATGCGGGTTTATGCGCCGGACGCGTCGATGCGACATGAAGTGGAGGCGCGCCGATGCGCTTGATGATCGTCGGTCCGCTCGGCGGGCAAATTTCGGCCGCGACGAAAATCGCGTTCCAACTCGGCGCGAAAGTGTCGCATGTCGACACGATCGAGCAGGCGACCGCTGCGCTGCGCTCCGGCAAGGGCGCCGATCTGCTGATGGTCGACGCCCGGCTCGACATCGCCGCGCTGATCGCGGCCAATGAGGCCGAACGCATCGTCGCGCCGGTGGTTGCGGCTGGCGTCGGTCTCGATCCCTCGATCGCCGCGCGCGCGATCCATCAGGGCGCCAAGGACTATATCTCCCTGCCGCCCGATCCTGAGTTGATCGCCGCGGTGCTCGCCGCCGTTTGCGACGATGCGCCGGCGATGATCGCGGTGGACGACGCCATGAAGGCCGTCATCGGCCTGGCGGATCAGATCGCAAGCTCGGACGCCTCTGTGCTCATCACCGGCGAAAGCGGCGTCGGCAAGGAGGTCATGGCGCGCTATGTGCACCAGAAGTCGAAGCGCCGCGACGCGCCCTTCATTGCGGTGAATTGCGCAGCGATCCCGGAGCACCTGCTCGAAAGCGAATTGTTCGGCCATGAGAAGGGCGCTTTTACCGGCGCTGTCGGCCGACGCATCGGCAAGTTCGAGGAGGCGGATGGCGGCACATTGCTGCTCGACGAAATCTCGGAAATGGATTTTCGCCTCCAGTCGAAATTGCTGCGCGCCCTGCAGGAGCGCGTCATCGATCGGGTCGGCGGCGCGAAGCCGGTGCCGGTCAATATCCGCGTTCTGGCGACGTCGAATCGCGATCTGGCGGCCGCGGTTCGCGACGGCGAGTTTCGCGAGGATTTGCTTTACCGGTTGAACGTGGTGAACCTGCGCATCCCGCCCTTGCGCGAGCGCAAGGCCGATCTCGCAGCATTGGCGCAGCACTTCATCGAAAAATACGCCAAGGCGAACGATCGTCGCGCGATGCGCCTAAGCGCTGCAGCGCAGGCGCAGGTGTTCGCCCATCGGTGGCCCGGCAATGTGCGCGAATTGGAAAACGCGATGCATCGCGCCGTGCTGCTGACGCAGGGCGAGGAGATCGGCCCCGACGCCATTCGCGCGCCGGACGGCTCGGCCGTCGGCGCG
>CAZMRN010000414.1:0-1966 GCA_964568575.1 uncultured Caulobacteraceae bacterium | reverse complement strand
CTGCGCGGGCCACGCCCGGGCGGGTGGGGTCCACCGGCGGCGCGGGGCGCCAGGACCACGCGGTCAGCCGGAAGCGTCGCCGTCGGACTTTGAGATATAAACATATCTTTATATGATAGCGCATTGTGGCGTTGAGGGAAGCCCAAAAGCGGCGCGCTTCTGATTGATTAACCGACGCGCGCTTCCATATGAGCGGCGAGGGAGACCACCAACCGATGTCGCACCGCGCAGCTTTCCTTGCGGCCGCCTGCCTGTTTGCGTTCGGCGCGACCCCGGCCCTCGCTCAGGAAACGCTGACCGACCCATGGGAAGGGACCAATCGTCAGCTGTTCGCGCTGCACGAGGGCATCGACCAGGCCGTGCTGGAGCCTGCCGCGCGGGGCTATCGCGCAGCGACGCCTGGCTTTTTCCGCACCGGCGTGACGAATTTTCTGCGCAATCTGCGCGGGCCGGTCGTGCTGGCCAACGACCTGCTCCAAGGCGAACTGCCGCGCGCCGGGACGACCGCAGCGCGCTTCGGCATCAACACCACGATCGGCCTCGGCGGCCTCGTCGATGTCGCCGACCGCTTCGGCTTCGCGCACCATGACGAGGATTTCGGCCAGACGCTGGCGGTTTGGGGCGTGGAGCCTGGGCCGTACGTGTTTGTGCCGGTTCTCGGCCCCTCGACGGTGCGCGACAGTTTCGGCCGCGTCGTCGACGTCGCGCTGAGCCCGCTCACCTGGGCGGAGTTCGAGGGCGAAACCGAATTCGGCGCGACGCGCGGCGTGCTCACAGGACTATCGGCGCGCGAGAGCCTGTTGGAGACGATCGACGGCGTGCGGGCGTCTTCGTTCGATCCGTATGTCGATTTTCGCGTCGGCTACGCGCTGACCCGCGCGGGCGCAATCCAAAACGGCCGCGATGCCGGCCAAGACTCGACAAATTTCAACCCCAGCGTCGACGACGAAATTTCAGCGATCTCGCAGGGGATGGATGACCCGGCCGCTCCGGCGGCCGAACCGACGACGACCGAGCCGCCGCAGAACTAGGCCGGCCAGCGTCAGCAAGGGGATTTTCGATGCCTATTCAGATGTCGCGCGCGGGTTTTCTGGGCGCCGCTTTGGCCGTGGCCGCGTTCGCCTTCAGCGGACCGGCTGAGGCGCGCCGCGTGCCGGCGGCGGAAGCCTATGTGCAAACCAACGCCACCCAGGCGTTGCGCGCGCTGTCCAACACGGCGCAGAACCAGGCGCAGCGGCGCCAGGAATTCAGCCGCCTGATGTCGCAATTCGCCGACGTTCCGTACATCTCGGTCTATGTGCTCAGCCTCGAATACGGACGGCGCCTGAACGCCGATCCGGCGCTGCGCACCGAGTGGATCAATGTGTTCCGCGAGTTCGCGATGGCGCGGTACGAAACGGAGTTCGACCGCTATCGCGGCAACGCCGTGACCGTGATCACGTCGAACGAAACGGTCGCGGGGCGTCGCGCGGAAGTGCTGACGGAGTTCGCCCCGCCGCCGGGCCAAAGCCAGCCTCTGCGCGTGCGCTGGCGCCTCAACACCGCGAACGGCCAGTACAAAGTGATCAATGTCGCCATCGTCAGCGAAGGCGGCGATTTGTGGCTGGCCGATTTTCAGCGCGACGTGTTTCGCGCCGAGCTCGAGCGCAATGGCGGCGATCTGCGCGCGCTGATCCGCAGCGTTCAGGGCATGACGGCCTCGATGCGCGCGGCGGCGCGCCGCGGCTAAAGTCCTTCGGGAAACGCCGACGCGCGCAGGTGATCGGCGAGGCTCGGATGCGCGATCGGCGTCGTCAGCACGAAGCCCTCGGGCCCAAGATCGTAGAACATCAGGCTGAGCCGCATCGCTTCAAACGCCGGGCGCAGCGCGTTGAACGCGCCGCCGTCGTCCTGCGCCGGCGCGGGCGCGGCGAGGATGCGCACGCCCTGTCCCGCGATCGGCGCGCCGACGACCGCTGCGCTCATC
>CAZMRN010000413.1:0-1975 GCA_964568575.1 uncultured Caulobacteraceae bacterium | reverse complement strand
CTCAATGAAGCGGCGCTGCTGCTGGCCGAACAGGGCGCGAGCGGCGACCTAGCCGCGCGCGTCGCGGCGGCGATCGATGCGTTGATCGAGGGCCTGTTTGCAGCAGAACGCTGACGTGGCGGAGGCGCCCCAACGGCGCCCCATGCGCAGCGCGAGGATCCGGCTTACACTGGCGCAAAACGTCCATGGGAGGGACCGCCATGCCGCCAGCCGACAGCGCAAGCGCGCCTGTGAACCTGCCGCCGTTCAAACCGTTGCCCCAGAAGGCGCCCGATATCGCGATCGAGCGCCGCGCCGACGGCTGCATCCTGCTGCGCTCGCGCACGCCGATGGGCGAGCGTCCTCGCTCGGTGCCGCACCTTCTGGATGAGCGCGCGGCGCAATTTCCCGAGCGCGCCTGGATCAAGCAGCGCTTGCCGGGCTTCGGCCCTTGGCGCGCGATCACGTATGGCGAAGGCGCGCGGTTCTCGAGCGCGGCCGCGGCGGGCTTGAAGGCGTTGGGATTGGGGCCTGACGCGCCGTTGATGGTGCTGTCGGGGAATTCGATTGAACACGCCGTGATGCAGATTGCGGCGATGAAAATCCGCGCGCCGGCTGCGCCGATCAGCGTGCCCTATTCGACAATGTCGAGCGATTTCGGCAAGCTGAAGCATTGCTTTGCGGTGATCGCGCCGAAAGCGATCTTCGTGCAAGCGCACGCGCCGTTCGCCAAGGCGCTGGAAGCGCTGGATCTGACGGGCGTCGCCGTGATCAGCGCAGACGACGACGCGCCGGCGGGCGTGATCCGTTACGCCGATCTGATTGCGACAGACGGCGACGTGAGCGCCGATATGGCCGCGATCGACGATGCGACGATCGCGAAATTCCTGTTCACCTCCGGCTCCACCGGCATGCCCAAGGCCGCTCCGCAAACGCACGGCATGATGATGAGCCTGATCGCGGCGGTCGACGGCCTGCGCGACGAGCCGCGCGATCTCGACGCCAATCCGCAATCGCTCGACTGGATGCCTTGGAACCACATCTCGGCGGGCAATATCGGATTTAACGGCGTAATGTGGAGCGGCGCCACGCTGCATCTGGATGACGGCAAACCGCTGCCGGGCCAGTTCGAATACACGATCAGAAATCTCTACGAGGTCTCGCCGCTGGTGTTCGGATCCGCGCCGATCGCCTACGCGATGCTCGCCGACGCCATGGACAAAGACCCCAAGCTACGCGCCGCTTTCTTCAAGAACTTGCGCCAGATGGGCTATGGCGGCGCCACGCTGTCGGACGATCTCTACGACCGCATGCAGGCCCATGCGATCGCGGAAACCGGCTATCGCATGGCCTTCACCACGATGTATGGCGCGACTGAGACGCAAGGCGTCACCGGCGTGCATTGGGCGGCGGACCGGGTTGGCCTGATCGGCCTACCCTATCCCGGCATCACCCTAAAGCTGGTTCCTTCCGGCGCCAAATATGAGGTCCGCGTAAAAGGACCGACGGTGACGTCCGGCTACCACAAGGATCCAGAACGCACCGCAGCCGCCTTCGACGAGGAAGGCTTTTACAAGCTCGGCGACGCCGCGCGCTTCGTCGACCCCGACGATCCCACGCAGGGCCTCGTCTTCGACGGTCGCGTGACGGAAGATTTCAAGCTCGCCAGCGGCACGTGGGTATCTGTCGGCACCTTGCGTCCAGATCTCGTCGCGGCGTTGACGCCATTGATCTTCGACGCCGTAATCGCCGGACAGGACCGGCCCTACGCGGCCGCCCTGGTGTGGCCGGCGCCGGCGGCGTTGCAAGCGTTCGCCGCTGACGGCGGCGCCGATCCGCTCGCCGCGCTGCGCGCCGCGATCGCCGAGCGCCTGCGCGCCATCAATGCCGGCGAGCAAGGATCGTCGCGCAAGATCGCGCGGGTGATCGTGATGACGGAGCCGCCCTCGATCGACGCCGGCGAAATCACCGACAAGGGCTACGTCAATCAGCGCGC
>CAZMRN010000412.1:0-1982 GCA_964568575.1 uncultured Caulobacteraceae bacterium | reverse complement strand
CGAGGATCGCGGGCGCGCCCATCGTGGCGGTCAATTCCTCGACCTTGTGGCGCATTTGCGCGGATTTTCGGTGCACAATGCGCGCCCGCGCACGCAACGCATAGGTGATCAGCGTGCCGCGCAAATCGACGGCGAGATCGTAGCGCGCGCCCGCCAGATCGCGCCACAGGCGCAGCCAGTGCCGATCGCCGCGCCGCTTTTCGATGGTGATGAGCCGCCGCAGGCCGGGCGTCGCACGAAACAAGGGCGCCGGCAGCGGTCCGCACGCGAGATCGAGCGCGGCGCCGGAATGCTGGCGCATGGCGAAGTCTAGCGCGCCCGTCGACAAGACCGCGTCGCCGATCCGATTGGACGCGATGAAGAGAATCGATGGCATCGGGCCTTGCGCTTTAGGCGGGCCCGGCCTCCTGCGCAATCGCCCCGGCGCAGGGGGGCTCCGCGCCCTGCGCGGTCAGGAGGCTGCGGGCGTGGGCAGTCCGTAGGCCGGCACCGCAGCGTCAAGATGCGCATTGGCGTCGAGCCGCACGGCGGCGCCGGCGTCGTCATACAGAAACGGCAGGAAGGCGTAACGCCGCCCGCGCGTCACGGGCGTCACCGCGTGCAGCAGCGAACACGAGAACACGATCGCCGCGCCGGGCTCGGGCTTGTAGGTTTTATTTCCATATTCCGGGAAATAGAGCCCGCCGCCCTCGTAGGCGTCGTTCAACAGCAGCGACACTGCGAATTTGCGGTGCGCGGTGCCTTTCGTCGTGTTGTCGCGATGCGGGTTGAAATGAGCCGCGTCTTCAGCGTCGTAGCAGGCCACGATATAACGCTCCATGCGCGTGGCGACGAATTGATATGCGCGCGCCAGCGCCGGCAGCACCCGGCGGCGGATCCTGTCCTGGATAACGGTCCGGAGGCCGGCGTCATCCACGTCGGCGTCGCGCCGGCGTTTGTGGCGATGATCGATGAGCATCGTCGTCTTGCCGTCGACGTCGCGCATGAATCCGGATTCGGTTCCCCCTTGCGCTTCGTAGTGTGCGATCAGGGCGTCGCACAGGCCGCTTTCGAACACGCGCGGCAGCACCAGCGCCGGCGCCGCCACTGCGATCCCGGCGGAAACGCCCGCCGGCGGGGCATGCTGCAGCAGCGCGTCGAGCGCAGCGATATCGCCGCGATCCTCGGCGAACGGGATCACGGCGAGCACGCGCATCGCGGGGTCGATCACGACCCACCGTCGCCGCAGCGCGCCAGCGCCGGCGCTCGGACACGCGCCGTACAGCCGCGCGATCGTGCGGTCGCCGTCGAAGAAATGGCGCACGCCGGGCATGCGCCCCTTGGCCAGACCGTTGGTCTCGTCGTCCGGCGCGGCGCTGACGCCGAAGAACGCCGCGCGCCGGTCGTCGAACAGAGGCGAGGCGAGCGCGTAGGCGATGGCGGCCTGCGCGTGGGCATCCTTGGCTGCGCCATAGAAGCACAAGACGAGCGTGCGCCCGCCAGCGGTGTGGAAGTGAAAGCGGGGGTTTACGTCCGACCGCTGCGCGAACCAGGGCGCAGGGTCTCCGGGCTCCAGCACGGCGAAGACGTCTTCGGTCATGCTTCACCTTTAGCGGAACTTTGAAACTCTCCACAGGGGGCGCGCAATTGCGTGAACGCGGAAACGGCCCCACATCCAAGCCATGACTTGGCTACGAACGCCGCGCGCCACGCTGCGCCTGTCAGGCCCCGACGCGCGCGGTTTTCTGGATTCGCTGGTCACCCAGGATCTGACCCGGCGCGCGCCGGAGGCCGCCGTCTATGCCGGGCTATTGTCGCCGCAGGGCAAGGTGAGCGCCGATTTCCTGGTCTGGACGCTGGGCGACGATCTGGCGCTCGACGTCGATCCCGCCCTCGCCGAGCCGCTGCGGCGCAAGCTGACGCTCTATCGCCTGCGCGCGGCGGTCGAGATCGCGTCTGCCGGCCTTGCGGTGGAGCGCTGGCGCGGCGAGGCCCCGCCGCCG
>CAZMRN010000411.1:0-1989 GCA_964568575.1 uncultured Caulobacteraceae bacterium | reverse complement strand
GACGCCAATTCCCATCTCTACATCACGCGCGCGATCGACTATTTCGATCTCGCCGCCGATTATGGCGGGTCCTTGCCGCAAGCGTTCAAGAACAGCGCCACGCGCTTTTGCGTTTTCGGCTTCTCCAGCGACTGGCATTACCCGCCGGAAGACAACAAGGCCATCGTGCGCGCCCTGATCGCGGCGGGCGCGGAGGCGTCCTATGTCGAGGTCGACACCGACAAGGGCCATGACGCTTTCCTGCTGGAGGAACCGCATTTCGAAGCGGCGCTGACCGGCTTCATCGATTCCGCCGCCGCCGCGCGCGGCCTGCCGCTCGCAGCCGCCGCATGAGTTTGCGCGCGGATCATGAAGTGATCGCCATGATGGTGCGAGACGGCGCGTCCGTGCTCGATGTCGGCTGCGGCGACGGCGTGCTGATCGAGATGCTGCAACGCACGCGCGCGGCCCGCGTGCGCGGGCTCGAAATTTCGCAGGCGGGCGTGAACGCCTGCGTCGCGAAGGGCTTGTCGGTGGTGCAGGGCGACGCCGATCGCGACCTTGAATACTACCCCGATCGCGCCTTCGACTACGTCATCCTCTCGAAGACGATCCAGGCGGTGCGCCACCCGCGCGACGTGCTGAACCAGCTCGCCCGCATCGCCCATCGCGCGATCGTGTCGTTTCCGAATTTCGGGCATTGGCGGGTGCGCTTTTCGCTGATGTCGCAGGGGCGCATGCCGAACACGCCGTCGCTGCCGGCGCGCTGGTGCGAGACGGAGAACCTGCATTTGTGCACGGTGCGCGATTTCGCCGAATTGGCGCATGAGAGCGGCTTGGCGATCGAGCGCGCGGTGCCGATCTCGCATGGCCGCGCCGGCGCGCCCTTCGCGCGCACCCTGTGGCGGGCGAACTGGTTCGCCGAGGAGGCGGTGTTTCTCCTGGCGCGCAACGTTGCGGCGCAGGAACCGCGCGGCGCAGACGCTTGAGGGATCGTCCGGCGCCGAAAAGCGCCGGGCGAAGCGTCAGCCGCCGATGGCCTGCTCGCCGCGCTCGCCGGTGCGGATGCGCAGCACGGAATCGAGCTCAGACACCCAGATCTTGCCGTCGCCGATCTTGCCGGTCTTGGCGGCCTGGGCCACCGCGTCGCTCGCGCGCTCGACCATGGCCGCTTCCAGCACGACTTCGATCTTCACCTTGGGCAGAAGCTTCACTTCGTATTCGGCGCCGCGATAGACTTCCGTCTTGCCCTTCTGACGCCCGAAGCCGCGCACTTCCGTCACGGTCAAGCCCGCCGCGCCGCATTCCTTCAGCGCATCGATGACGGCGTCGAGCCGGCTGGGCTTGATGATGGCGGTCAACAATTTCATGGCGCAGCGTCCGCACAAAGATGAATTGTCATGAAAACATCATCGCACGCGGGCGGGCAAGTCGGTTTTGGCGGCGGGAATCGGTTGCGCGCTGCGCAAAGGCGCGCGGCTTGGCGCGCGCGGCGGCTCGGCGGCGAGACGCTTTGTCGCCTCCATCAAGATCAAGCCGCCGAACGCCGGCAACAGCGTTTCGCCGACCCGCTCGATGACGTCCGCGCTCTTGAGCAGCGGCGCCCATGACCAGGGCGGCGCATAAAGCGCCCGCGCCGACGCCACGCGCAGGAACATCGCATCGTCGAGCAGATCGGCGAGCTGAGCGCGCGAAAACGGACGACCATGACCGAACGGCGTTTGATCGGCACGCGCCCACAGGCCCGAGCGGTTGGCGGCGATGACGATGAGGCGTCCTTCCGGCGCCATCACGCGCCAGATTTCGCGCAGAAAGGCGCGCGGATTGGCCGCCTCCTCCAGCGCGTGCGCGATCAGCACGCGATCGAACACCGCATCCATCAGGGGCAGGCGCGCCTCCTCCGTCAGCACGAGCGCGGCCTTGCCGTCGCGCGGCCAGCGTTGCGCCCCGTGCTGTGCGGGGGCCGCTGCGATCACCCGTACACTCTTTCAGACGTGTGCTCTTCCGATC
>CAZMRN010000410.1:1115-1997 GCA_964568575.1 uncultured Caulobacteraceae bacterium | reverse complement strand
CGAGGCCGGCTTGCAGGTCGATGCGCAAAAGCTGGTCCGCGCGCTCGATCGCGCCGGGGCGACGCGCGACGCCTGCCGCTTTCTGCAGCGCGCCGGCGACGAACGCGGCGTGGAGGCGACGGATGACGATCTCGCGCAACGCTGCCAGCGTTTGCGCATCAATGTGCGCCGCGCCGCGCGTCCGCCCGCCGAAGCGCCGGCTACTGCGCCGTCTGAGGCGCCGGCGCCGCAACCGTAAGAAACGACGTGCGCGCGGCCCCATACACGCGCGTATCGAGCAGCGAAAAACCTGGCGGCGGCGCAAAATCCTCATCGGCGCCGGTTTCGACCACAATCTGCGCCTGCGCGCTTAGCCACAAGCCATCGCGTAGGCCGATCAGGGCGGGCGCCGCCAGCCCCTTGCCGTAGGGCGGATCGAGCAGCGCCAAATCGAAGGGTGCGCCGACGCCCGCCGGCTTTCGCCCGAGATCGAGCGCGTTGCGGCGATGCACGCGCGTGACGCCGAACAGGCCGAGCGTTTCGATCGTTTCGCGGATCGCGCCGCGCGCGGCGTCGTCCGTCTCCACGAAGAGCGCGAACGCCGCGCCGCGCGACAAGGCTTCGAAGCCAAGCGCGCCCGATCCCGCAAACAGATCGATCACACGCGCGCCTTCAATGGGATGGGCCCAATCAGCGTGCGTCAGAATGTTGAAGATGGATTCGCGCGCGCGATCGGATGTGGGGCGCGTGCCGCGCCCATCGGGCGCAGCGATCGCGCGTCCTTTGAAGCGGCCGCCTACGATGCGCATGCAGCGCTCACCTCGCTGCGCTCAGGATCGCGGCGGCGGCGGCGTCGCCGGACTCCATCGCGCCTTCAAGGCCTGTGTAAAAAAGCGACAGATG
>CAZMRN010000410.1:0-1105 GCA_964568575.1 uncultured Caulobacteraceae bacterium | reverse complement strand
CCCCCGCAAAGTGAAGCCGCCCCGCCGGCGCGCCCATGACGGCGGCCCATTGCGCGATCTGGCCGGGCGCAAAATGCGCATAAGCGCCGCCCGACAAGGGTTGCGACGACGTCCAGCGGACGACGCGGACGACGCGCGCGTCGGTTTGCGTAAGGCGGCGCCATTCCTGCGCGACGATGTCGCCGATCGCGTCGTCGCGCAGCCCGTCAAGGCGCGCGCAGCCGCGCCCGTTGATCCAGGCGCGCATGAGGCCCGTCGGCGCGCCGTCTGCTGCGCGCACCGCGAAGATGCGTTCGAGCGGACCGTCGGTCCAGAATTCCCGGGTCGCTGCGGCGTCGGGCGCCGTGAAGAAGATCTGCATGATCTGCGTATAGGGCAGGCCGGCGATGGCGCCGCGCTGCGCAGCGGAAAGCGGCGCATCGATCGCCACGCCGTGCAGCGCCGGAAACGGCGTCGCGCAAATCGCATAAGCGGCGCGCAGCGTGCGTCCGTTTTCCGTTTCGATCCGCACGCCGGCAGGCTCGGCGGCGATAGCGGCGACGCGCGTATTGAGCAGAACGGGGCGCGCGAGCGCGCGCGCCATCGCTTCCGGCAGCCGCTGCGCGCCGCCGACCACGCTCGAAACCGGCCCGAAATTACGATCGGCGTCGTAGAGCGCGAGCGTACGCCAAAGGTTCAGCATCGAATAGGTCGACAGCGCATTGCCGTTCAGCCCGACATCGACGAGGCGGCGCGCATCTTCGTTCAATCCTTTCGCAATAAGGAAAGCGTCTGCGCTGACGTCGCGCGATTGCGTTGCGGCGTCGCGCCAGGATTGCAGCTCCGCCAAGGGATTGTCGCGCCCGGCGAGCGCAAACAGCGCTGCGCCCGGCCCGCCGCGCTTGAGGGGCTCGGGGAAGGGATTCTCCGGCGCGGCGGCCCATTCCGAAGGCGAGAAGAGTTTTCCATTCGCCGCAATCATCGGCGCGCTCCGCGCGGGGGGGTCTGGCGCGATCGGCACCGACAGCGCCTCGGCGGTCGCGCGAAACCGGGCGTAGCCGCCGCCGACCTGCGAACCGCCGACCTCCGGCGCGCCGGGAAGGTCGGTCAAGGTCCGCACCCGGCC
>CAZMRN010000409.1:0-2030 GCA_964568575.1 uncultured Caulobacteraceae bacterium | reverse complement strand
ATTCTCGCTGATCGCGCCGATGATGGTGGAGATGCTGTTCGGCAGCGTCGATCTTGTCGACGCGCTCGGCGTGGCGCAGCGCGCGCAGAACACCGCCGCCTCGATCGCCGACCTGGTGTCGCGCGACACCGAGATCACCGACGACGAAATGGAGAACATCTGGGACGCCGCCGACGTGCTGATGTTCCCCAGCGACGTCGACAATCTGCAGATGCGCGTGTCCTCGGTGATGATCGAAACCTCCACGACCGCGACAGTGGTATGGAGCGACGGCTATCACGGCTATTCGCCGCGCGCGCCGGGCAGCCCCGTCAGCCTGCCGGCGAACATGATGGTGCCCAACACCAGCCTCATCCTGGCCGAGACGAAATTCACCTATACCGCGCCGCTCGGCATGCTGTTCGGCGCCTCCACCACGATGGAGCACCGCGCCCAGCGCCGCGCCCGCATCATCGATCCCGTCGAGCGCGAGGATTGATCCACCGCGCGGCGGCGGGGAATTGACTGAAGCGGCGCGCATGCGCATCTAGCGCATGCAAACCCTCACCACCCCAGAACAAGCCGTGGACGCCCTGCAGGCGCTGCATGCGCAGGCGTCCGGCGCGCTCAGCCGCGCGGTTCTGCGCTACGCCAAGGATCGCACGCCGCCCACGCCGGAAGAGCGCGCCGCGTTCCGCTATCCCGAATTGCGCGTCACCTACAACGCCGACGCCCCCGCGCCGCGGGTCGGGCGCGCTTATGCGCATCTCACCTGGCCGGGCGAATACGCCGTCACCGTCACGCAGCCGGATTTCTTCCGTCCCTATCTGGAAGAGCAATTGGCGCACCTGATGGAGGATTACGGCGTCGAGGTCGCGGTGCGCGCATCGGACGTCGAGATGCCCTACGTGTTCGCGCTCGAAGCGGAAGACGGCGTGCATCTGGAAGGCGCGCCGGCGGCCGAGCTTGCGCGCCACTTTCCCTATCCGCGGCTCGCCTTCGTCGGCGATGCGGTGGTCGACGGCGCGCCGCTCGATCGGCTGGACGGCGCGCGGCCGCTGGCGTTGTTCGATGCGCCGCGCATCGATTATTCGCTGAAGCGGCTGGAGCATTACACCGGCGCGCCCTGGCGCGATGCGCAGCCCTGGATCCTGTTCACCAATTATCAGCGTTATGTCGACGAATTCGTCCGCTGGGCGGTGGACGAGGTGTCGGGCCCGCGCGGCGCGGGCGCCTACCTGTCGTGCCCCGGAAAAGTGCGCGTGGACGCTGCGACGCCGGATGCGCTCGAGGTCGCGGTCAACGCGCCGTGGCGCAAATATCAAATGCCGGCCTATCACCTGGTGCGGCCCAACGGGCAGGGCGTGACGCTGGTGAATATCGGCGTCGGCCCGTCGAACGCGAAAACCATCACCGATCACCTTGCGGTGCTGCGCCCGCATTGCTGGATCATGGTCGGCCATTGCGGCGGCCTGCGCCACACCCAGCGCATCGGCGACTATGTACTCGCGCACGCCTATCTGCGGCGCGACAAGATCCTCGACGATCGCGTGCCGCTGGAAGTGCCGATCCCCGCCATCGCGGAAGTGCAATTGGCGCTCGATGAAGCAGCGCTCGGCGTTTCAGGAGACAGCCCCGAGGAATTGCGCCGCCGCCTGCGCACCGGCACCGTGGTGTCCTACGCCGATCGCAATTGGGAGCTGAATTATCGCGCCGAACGGCAAATGTTGTCGCAATCGCGCGCTGTTGCAGTCGATATGGAGAGCGCCTGCATCGCCACGCAAGGCTTCCGGATGCGCGTGCCTTATGGGGTTTTGCTGTGCGTGTCCGACAAGCCGCTGCATGGCGAAATCAAATTGCCCGGCGCCGCTGACCGCTTCTACGAGCGCGCCATCAACGAACATCTGCGCATCGGTCTGAAGACGATCGACATCCTGCAAAGCGAAGTCGCCAGCCTGCATTCCCGCAAACTGCGCAGCTTCGACGAGCCGCCGTTTCGTTGAGCATCTCCTCCTTCTCCCCTTGTGGGAGAAGGTGTCAGCGAAGCTGAC
>CAZMRN010000408.1:0-2033 GCA_964568575.1 uncultured Caulobacteraceae bacterium | reverse complement strand
ATTGCGCGCGCCGCGCGGCCAGCGAGGCGCCTTCCTCGCGCAGCACCGCATCGATCGCGCCGCGCAACGCCTCCATGCGCGCCAGCCCCGCGCCCTGCCGAATGAGCCTGCGCGCCTCGCCGCCGCGACCGGCCCGCTCATGCTCGAGCAGGATCGCCAGGTCCGCAAGGCGCGCCGACACCAGCGCATCGATTTCGTCCATGCGTCCGCTCTGGGCGGGATTGTCGGCGGTGAGTTCACGCAGCGCGTTGGTGTGCGTCAGCGCCACTTCAGCGCCGTCATAATAGGGCTGCAGGAAGGCCTCTTCGCCCGTTAGGAGAAAGCCGCGCAGGCCGGTCTCGGCTGCGAGGATCGCATTCATCGCCGCTTGAGTCTGCTGCTGGACCTGCAGCGTGTGCAGCTCCCAACGCGCCGCGCGCTCGCGCGCCTGCGCCGCCCGCAACGCCTCGCCGGACACCAGCGCCACGAGCAGCGCCACAAGCAGCGCGCCCACGCCGACAATCAGCCGCGGACGGTTCTGGATGAACGCGGCGGCGACGGCGTCCAGACGAAGGATGGATGGAACCAGGCGAAGGTCTCCGGAGCGGGGCGCGCAGCGCCGCGCCATTTGACCGCACGCGACGCGTGTGAATATCTGAAACTGCGCGCGGCACAAACCGCGCTCGGCAGCGCTTTCGGCATGGGGATGGTTAAGACATGGCCGGCGCCGCACTCCTGATCGTGGAAGATGAAATCATCATCGCCGAACTGATCTGCGATGTGCTCGACAGCGCCGGTTTCGGGCCCTGCCGCCACGCCGCCACCGTGGCCGAAGCGCTTGCAGCGGCGAAAGACCATGCATTGCGCGGCGCCGTTCTGGATGTCCATGTCGGGGGAGAGCTTGTTTTTCCCGTGGCGGAAGTGTTGCAGAAGCGTGGACTTCCCTTCGCCTTCAGCACCGGCAGCGGCGACGGCGCAGCGATTCCCGCGCATCTCGCCGCGGCGCCGCGCCTGCCGAAGCCCTGGAGCGCCGACGATCTGACGCAGCTGGCGGAGAACCTGTTCAAGGTTTCATGAACCATGCGCGGAACGCAGCCCGCAGCGGCGCGTTGATCGGGTGCGCTTCGCTGAAGCGCAGGCGTATCGCCGGGCCCCTCTATCTCCGCCCCCCGCCCACAGATGGGCCCGGCGATCGCCGCCTTCCTCAACCGCATCACCCCTTCATCAAGGCGGCGCCCGCAACGACTAGGGGCGTGCATGCACGGTGTTTTCCAGTTTCGACGGATCGAAACCATTGCGCCGTGCGACATCCTCCAGCCGCGCGCGCGTTTCAGGCGCGATCTCCGGCGTGCGCGCCAAAATCCATAAATAGCCGCCGTTCGGCGCACCCACGAGCGTGGTCTGATAGGCCTCGTCGACATCGAGGATCCAATAATCGCCCCACGCAAACGGAATCCATTCCGGCGCGAAGGAGACGCGCAGCTTGGCGTCGTTCGATCCTGCAACGACCCGCGCACGGCCGTCGGCGACCACGATGGGCTCGGCCGCGTCCGGCCTCACGCAGGTATTGACCACGCGCACGAGACCGTCCTCCCGCAACGCATAGTCGGCCGTGACGTTCTGGCAGCCGCGCTCGAACCAGTTCGGATACCGCGCGATCTCATACCAGCGGCCCGCATAACGCTGCAGATCGACCGAAGGCTCGACCGTGATGGGAACGCTGGCGTCGCGATGGCTCGGTTGCGCCAGCGCGCACGCGGAGAGCGCCGCAGCGGCGATGACGCTCAGAATTGAACCTGCACGCATTCCAATCGTTCATCCTCTCCATGCGGATGGGGCGCACGCCATCGGCATGCGCCCCATCTCAAGCGATCGTTTGCGGCCAGGCTTTACGAGCGCGGCGCGCCGCTCGCCCAGCACGTGCGCGATGCGCCGGGCTGCGGATAGAAATAATAGCCGCCGGTGCGCGCGTCTTGATAGAGCGGCTGATCGGCGCGGGCGCATTCGGCGGCGCGCTGATCCTGGCCGTAGCCGCGCACCGCGCCGGCCGCGCC
>CAZMRN010000407.1:0-2042 GCA_964568575.1 uncultured Caulobacteraceae bacterium | reverse complement strand
GAGCCCGCCGTGCTCGCCGGCATCGCGCGCGACCGCGACCTTAAAAACATCGGCTTCGCCAGCCGCGATCCGACGCTCGGCGCGCTCAGCGGCTTCATCTGGCCGGTGGAGGGGCGCATTTCCGGCTCGTGGGGCAATCAGCGCGTGCTGAACGGCGAGCCGCGCACGCCGCATTACGGGGTCGACATCGCCGCGCCGACCGGCACGCCGATCCGTGCGCCGGCGGATGGCGTCGTCTCGCTTGCGCACGCCGACATGCATTTCGAGGGCGGGCTGGTGTTCATCGATCATGGCCAGGGCCTGATCTCGATGTATCTGCATATGAGCCGGCTCGACGTGCAGGCCGGCCAGCGCGTGCGCCAGGGCGATGTCATCGGCGCGGTGGGCTCTTCTGGCCGCACCACGGGGCCGCATCTGTGCTGGCGCCTGAAATGGCGCGACCGCAATCTCGATCCGACGCTGGCCATCCTCGGGATCGCCGAAGGACGGCGCGTGCTCGACGTCGCGGGATGATCGTCGAAAGCACTTCTTGGAGCGCGAACGACCTCGTCCGCGCCTAAGCTCCAACGGTGCAAGCAGGGACGAGGTCGTCCCTGCTCCACATCGCGCGCAGGCGTTATCGCCAGGCTTCCTTCGGCCAGCGTTTGTGCACCCAGAACCATTGCTCCGGCGCTGCGCGGATGCGCGCTTCCATGAAGGCGTTGATCGCCGCGACCGCGCCGGGAATGGCGGCGTCGAGCGGCGCGTCGTAGTCGACGGGGATCGGCGCATGCACCGAGACGCGAAAATGCGCGCCGCCGGTGCGCAGCACCGACATCGGGATCAGCGGAACCTTGAACCGATGCGCCAGGCGCGTCGGCCCGTCTGCGGTCATCGCATCGTGGCCGAACAGGGGAGCAGCGACGCCCTCATTGTATTTCTGGTCGTTCATCAACGCGACGGTTTCGCCCTTGGCCAGCGCGCGCAGCAGGCCCATGCCGCCTTCCTTGCCTTTGGCCGCCTGCAAGCGCACGCCATAATGGCTGCGCACATCGATAATACGGCTGTCGATGAGGGGATTGTTGGCCGGGCGATACGTGACGTGGCAGACCACGCCGCGCTGCACGATCGCCGCCGCCATGATTTCCCAATTGGAGAAATGTCCGGAGATGAACACCGCGCCCTTGCCGCTGGCCTTCACCGCGTCCAGGCGTTCGGCGCCTTCGACGGCGATGCGGCCGTCGGTCTCGTAAGCGTTGATTTCATGCAGGTGCGGGAATTCGGCGACGGTGCGCCCAAGGCCCGCCCACATCGCGCGCGCGGTTTCCCCACGCCACGCTGCGTCGCGCTCAGGAAACGCCAGGCGCAGATTGTTCAGCGCCGTATTGTGCGCCCCCAGGAGCGGCCCGAGGCGCGCGCCCCACTCGGCGCCGGCGTCGGATGCGCGGTCCAGCGGCATCTTTGCAAAATGCTGAAAGTAACGGTCGAACGCCCACGCCTCGAGGCGATGTCCGGCGCTGATCTCGGTCGAGACGGCCATGTCAACCCGCCGCCATGGCTGCGCGGATCGGCGCGAGCAGCGCTTCGATCGCGGTTTCGTCGTCGAAATAGGCCTTCACCGGCATCACCAGAATGTCCTGCCCCATCGCGCCGAGGCGGGTAGCGTCCTTCTCCGTCGTGATCAGGCGCGCGCCGCGCTCCAACGCCATGGCGCGCAGCCAGTCCATGTCGTCGGTGGCGTAGGGGTGGTGATCGGGAAACGGCACGCACTCCACAAGATCGGCGTCGAGGCTGCGCAACGTGTCGAAGAATTTCATCGGCCGCGCGATGCCGGCGAAGGCGATCAGCGGCGCGCGCGGCGCAGCGAGGCTGGGCTCGAGCCGCGCGCGCAACACAGGTTTATCCACGCGCTGCAGGAAGGAGAGATCGACGCTTGGCTCGCCCATCAGGATGAACGCGTCGGCGCGCTTGAGGCCCGCGCGCAGGCTCTCGCGCAGCGGCCCTGCGGGAAACGCCTTGCCGTTGCCGATCCCGTATCCCGCATCGATGACGATGAGGATACG
>CAZMRN010000406.1:0-2045 GCA_964568575.1 uncultured Caulobacteraceae bacterium | reverse complement strand
GCCAAGCGCCGACAGCGCCGCCAGGGCTGCGACGCGCATGGGTGCATTCATCATGAACAAAGTTTGAAATGCGCCGTTCAACAAAGGCTTAATGCGGCGCGGCGCGTGCAGGGCTATAGAAACTCCCCCACGTTTCGCGGAAGACCTCATGGCCGACATGCCGTTCATTCTCGACCAGTCGCAATTCGCCACGCCGATCCATGTGCTGCGCGCCAGCGAGTGGCGGCCCTGGATCGAAAGCCGCGCCGACGCGATGAAGCGCCTGGCCGACATCCACGATTTCAAGGCCCAGGCCGGCCGCATCTTGATCATCCCGGGCACCGACGGCGCCATCGAGCGCGTCGTGTTCGGGCTCGGCGACAAGGCGAGCCCAATGCTGATCGGCGCGCTGGCGCAGCACCTGCCGAGCGGCGATTACCGCATCGCGGCCGCGCCGCGCGAGTTCGCCGCCGGCATGGTGGCGGTGGCGTGGGGCCTCGGCGCCTACGCCTATCAGCGCTATCGCGCGCGCAAGCGCCCCGCCCCGCGCCTGGTGATGCCGGAAGGCGCCGATGCGGCCGAGGCGCTGCGTCTGGTCGATGCGGCGTGGCTCGTGCGCGATCTCGTCAACACGCCGGCCGGCGATATGGGCCCCGAGGCGCTGCACGCCGAAGCCGAACGCGTCGCCAAGGACAATCAGGCCGGCTTCGAAGCGATCGTCGGCGACGCGCTGCTGACGGAGAATTATCCGCTGATCCACGCCGTGGGCCGCGCCGCAGCCCAAGCGCCGCGCCTGTTGCGCCTAACGTGGGGCCTCTCGGATTCCCCAATCGTGGCGATCGTGGGCAAGGGCGTCACGTTCGACACCGGCGGCCTCAACATCAAGACCGAAGGCTCGATGCGCCTGATGAAGAAGGACATGGGCGGCGCCGCCCACGCCCTGGCGCTGGCGCAGATGATCATGCAATCGGGCCTGCCGGTGCGCCTGGAAGTGTTTCTGCCCGTGGTGGAGAATTCCATTTCCGGAAACGCGTTCCGCCCCGGCGATGTTCTGAAAAGCCGCAAGGGCCTCACCGTGGAGGTCGACAACACCGATGCGGAGGGCCGCCTCATCCTCGCCGATGCGCTGACGCGCGCCTGCGAGCTCAATCCGATGCTGCTGCTCGATTTCGCCACGCTGACCGGCGCCGCGCGGGTCGCGCTCGGGCCCGACATCCCGCCCTTCTTCACCGATGACGACGCGCTTGCGGCGGATCTGCAGCGCGCGTCGGAGGAGACCTGGGATCCGATTTGGCGGCTGCCGATGTGGGACGGCTACGATTCCGACATGGACAGCCCCATCGCCGATCTCAAGAACACCGGCGACGGCGGGTTCGCGGGCGCGATTTTCGGGGCGCTGTTCCTGCGCCGCTTCGTCGACGCCAAGGCTTGGGCGCATTTCGACGTCTTCGCCTGGTCGCCAAAGGAGCGGCCGGCCAAGCCCGCCGGCGGCGAAGCGCACGCGCTGCGCGCCGCCTGGCGGGTGGTGCGTCAGCGCTTCGGCAAGTCGGCTTAGGCGCGCGGGATGGGCCCCGGCTTTCGCAGGGTCCCATCCCGCCCCTGCCCGTCTACCCACAACATCTTGCGTCGGGCGCTTGCGGCGACACACCAAATCAGGGAATCTGTCGCCATCTTCGATGGGCGAGAGAGGATTCCATGGGCTTCGAGCTGGACCGGACGCGGGCGTTGGATTTGTGGCGCAACGTCACGGTGATGACGGTGCGCGGCGACGAGCCGGACCTCACGGCGCGTCAGCTCGCGGTGTTGATGACGGTCTATCTCGGCCCCCCGCCGCACACGGTGCGGGGCCTGGCCGCGAGCCTTGCGGTGGGCAAGCCGGCGATCTCACGCGCGCTCGACACGCTGACCCGCTACGGCCTGGTGCGGCGGCGCCGCGACGAGGCGGACGGGCGCAATGTGTTCGTCGAGCGCACGGCGAAGGGCCAGGATTATCTGTCGTCGCTCGGCGATCTCATCACGCTGCGCGCGGCTGAGCTGGCCGCCTGAAGCCTCAGGTCGGCGCGGCT
>CAZMRN010000405.1:238-2072 GCA_964568575.1 uncultured Caulobacteraceae bacterium | reverse complement strand
TAACCGCACGGCATTGAGGAGGCGCGGATGCGGGGCATGTGGGCGGCGATGGCGGCGTTGGCGTTGGCGATGACCGCCGATGCGCAGGCGCCGCGGCCCGACGAGGCGGCGTTCCGCGCGCTTTACGAGGAATTGGTCGAGATCGACACGTCGCCCTCGACCGGCTCGTGCACGCGGGCGGCGGAGGCGATGGCTGCGCATCTGCGCGCGGCGGGATACGCCGAGGCCGATCTGCGCGTCATCGCGCCCGAGGGCAAGCCGGACGACGGCAATTTGACAGCCGTGCTGCGCGGCTCGAACCCGCGCGCCGGCGCGCTGCTGCTGTTGGCGCATATCGACGTCGTCGACGCCCGCCGCGAGGATTGGGAGCGCGATCCCTTCACGCTGTTCGAAGAGAACGGATATTTTTATGGTCGAGGAACAATAGACGACAAGGCGATGGCGGCGATCTTCGCCGACCTCATGATCCGCCTGAAGCGCGAAAATTTCCGCCCGCGCAGGGATGTGAAGCTGGCGCTGACCTGCGGCGAGGAAACCTCGAACCGCGTCAATGGCGTGCGCTATCTCTTGGAGCATCACCGCGACCTGATCGACGCCTCCATAGCGCTCAACGAGGGCGCCGGCGGCATCCTGCGCGCTGACGGAACGCCGCTGGCGCTCAACATCCAGGCCGGCGAAAAGGTGCATCAGGTGTTCGTGCTTGAGACGACCAATCCTGGCGGACATTCCTCGCGCCCGCGCGCGGACAACGCGATCTACCAATTGAACGCCGCCGTCGCGCGCGTCGCCGAGCATGAATTTCCCGTGGCGTTGAATCCCGTCACGCAATCCTTCTTCGCGCGCATGGCCGATCTGGAAGGCGGCGCGCTCGGCGCGGCGATGCGCGCGCTTGCCGCCAATCCGGCCGACGTCGAAGCGATCGCGCAGCTGTCGCGGGAGCCGAGCTACAACGCGATGATGCGTACGACCTGCATCGCCACGCGGCTCGACGCGGGCCATGCGCCCAACGCCTTGCCGCAGCGCGCTCGCGCAACGTTCAGCTGCCGTTTGTTGCCGGGCCACGCAAGCGATGCGGTGCGCGCGGAGCTTGCGCGCGTCATCGCCGATCCGGGCGTGTCGATCACGCTGGCCAATGGCGCGCAACCGACGCCGCCGGCGCCGCCGCTCACGCCCGCCTTGATGCGCACCGTCGAACGGCATGGCCGCCACTTCTGGCCCGATGCGCCGTTGGTCCCGATCATGCTGCCCGGCGCCACCGACGGGCGCTTTCTCAACGCCGCCGGCGTGCCGACCTACGGTCTGAGCGGCATTTTCTCCACGCCGGACGAAACCAACGCGCACGGGCTCAATGAAAAAGTCCGCGTCGCATCAGTCTATCGGGGACGGGATTTTCTCGAAGCGGTGGTGCGCGATCTGGCGCGCCAATCGCGATGAGCGCGCCGACGCTGTCCACCGCGCGGCTCGTTCTGCGCCCCCATCGGCCTGACGATCTCGACGCCTGCGCGGCGATGTGGAGCGACCCCGCCGTCGTGCGCTTCATCGGCGGCGCGCCGTCGACGCGCGAGCAGACTTGGCGGCGCATCCTGTCTTACGCCGGCTTATGGCCGCTGCTCGGCTACGGCTACTGGGCCGTCGTGGACCAGAGCGACGGCGCATATCTGGGCGATGTCGGTTTCGCGCATTGGCGGCGCGCGCTCGGTCCCGATTTCGATGCGGCGATTGAGATGGGCTGGGCGTTGTCGCCGCAGGCGCAGGGGCGCGGCTATGCGTCCGAAGCCGTTCAGGCGGCGCTGGCGTGGGCGGATGCGGCGCCGCCGCGGCGCATCGTGTGCAT
>CAZMRN010000405.1:0-228 GCA_964568575.1 uncultured Caulobacteraceae bacterium | reverse complement strand
ACGCTGCGCGTCGCGGCGCGCTGCGGATTCACCGCGTTCGCAACGACGATCTACGCCGGCGCCGCGTCGACCCTTCTCGAGCGCGTCTAAGTCGACGCGCGGCTATTGCAGCGGCGAGGCTTCGGCCTCGAGCGCGCGGCGCAATTCTTCCTCCGCGGCGGCGTTCGGGCGCGCCGGCGTCAGCGGGGCCGGGCCGCCGTCGATCCCGTCAGGCTGCGGCGCGGGATT
>CAZMRN010000404.1:0-2082 GCA_964568575.1 uncultured Caulobacteraceae bacterium | reverse complement strand
CTCATCCTGTTGGCCGCGTCGATCGCGGCGGTCGCCGCTGTGGCCTGGAACGGGATCCGGTCGATCCGGCGCCCGCGCACCATCAGCGACGCGGCGGTCTGGGCCGGCTGGGGCGCCGGCGCCGTCGTTCTCGCCTTTGTCGGGTTTTTCGGATTCGTCACCTGGGGCATGCCCTCGGCCGACGACGTCTGGGAGGCGCGCCAGGGCCAAAGCATCACCTTCCTGGACCGCAACGGCCAGGCGATCCTGCGCGAAGGCGCCCAAAATGCGCCGCCGGTCGATCTCAAGACCCTGCCGGCGCATGTCGCCCAGGCCTTCGTGGCGATCGAGGACCGCCGATTCTACAGCCATATCGGCGTCGATTTCGGCGGCCTGATGCGCGCCACGACGACGAATTTGAGCGCCGGGCGCGTCGTGCAGGGCGGCTCCACCATCACGCAGCAATTGGCCAAGAACTTGTTCCTGACCAACAACCGCACCTTTCGGCGCAAGCTGCAGGAGGCCGCGCTCGCGCTGTGGCTCGAGCAGCGCTTCAGCAAGGACCAGATCCTCGCCCTCTATTTGAGCCGCGTCTATTTCGGCGCCAGCGCCTACGGGATCGAGGCGGCCGCGGAGCGCTATTTCGATCGCCCCGCGCGCGATCTCACCTTGTTGCAGGCCGCCATGCTGGCCGGGCTGGTGAAGGCGCCGTCGCGGCTCAATCCCGCCCAGCAGGAAGCGGGCGCCCGCGCCCGCGCCGAGGTCGTGCTCGACGAAATGGTGGCGCAGCGCTTCATCACCGCGGAGGAGCGCGACACGGCGCTGCGCGAACCGCTTCTCATCAGCCGCAACAATCCGGCCGGCAATCTCGGCTATTTCCGCGACTATATCGAACCGGTGATCGAGCGTGAGATCGGCGATCAGCGCGACGATTTCATCGTCGAAACCACGCTCGACCTGACCGCCCAGCGCGCCGCCGAGCGCATCCTCAACGCCAAGATCGACGAAGAGGGCGAAGCGCGTCGCTTCAGCCAGGGCGCGGTGCTGGCGATCGACAAGGACGGCGGCGTGCGCACGATGGTGGGCGGGCGCGCTTATGGCCGCGGGCCGGGCCAAAGCGAGTTCAACCGCACGATCCAATCGCGCCGCCAGCCGGGCTCGTCGTTCAAATTCTTCATCTATCTCGCGGCGATGGAGAACGGCCTGACGCCGTGGACCATCCGCGTCGATGCGCCGATCACGATCGGCGATTGGTCGCCCGGCAATTATGAGGATCGCTATTACGGCGCGTTGCCGCTGGTGTCGGCGTTTGCGCGCTCGCTGAACATGGTGGCGATCTCAATCACCGAAGAGATCGGCGGCGACAAGGCGATCGCCGTCGCACGCCGGCTCGGCGTGACGTCGCCGCTCTACAATTATCGTTCGCTCGCGCTCGGCGCGCAGGAGCTGACGCTGATGGAGTTGACGCAGGCCTACGCGGTCATGGCGGCCGAAGGCATGCCGGTTGAGGCGCATGGCGTGACGCGCATCCTGCGCGCGCGCGATCGCGCCGTGGTGTATCAGTTCCGTCCGAGCCGCACCGAGCGCGTCATCGCAGAACGGCCGCTGCGCTACATGAACCTCCTCATGTCGCGCGGCGTCGAGGCGGGCACCTCGACGTCGGCCCGCATCGAAGGCCGCGCCATCGGCGGCAAGACCGGCACCACCAATGATTATCGCGACGCCTGGTTCATCGGCTTCACGCCTGGCCTCGCGGCGGGCGTCTGGATCGGCAATGACGATCACCGCATCCGCATGCTGCGGGTGACGGGCGGCCAGGCGCCGGCGGCGGTGTGGCATGATTTCATGGTCGTCGCGATGCGCGATCTGCCGCCGCAGCCGCTGCAATTGCCGGGGCCGGGCGATTACGATTCCGGCCCGCCGGCGCCGGTCACCGACGTGCAGATCCTCGCGCCGCCTGCTGTCGTTGGCGCGCCGCTCGGCCCGCGCAGCGTCAGCGCGCAAACCCCGCCCGACGACGGCGCCGACCGCTCGCTCGATTTCGGGCCGGAGGGGTGAGGCGCGGCGCCGCAGGCGCGATTTGATCCGGGGGATCAAATCGAG
>CAZMRN010000403.1:774-2120 GCA_964568575.1 uncultured Caulobacteraceae bacterium | reverse complement strand
GACCTCGCCCGCGTGCGCGCGCTGATGCGCAGCGCCGAGGCCGCGCGACCGGACATGCATCTCGCGCTGTCGGGCGACAAATCCTTCATCTTCGTGGAGGGCGCGTTCATGATGGCGGCGCGCAGCGGCGGCAGCCTGATCGCGATGGGCGGACCGGTGGGCGCACGCGCGCGTTGGCGCGAGGCGCTGATCGCGTTGCGCCGCGAGGCCGACGACTTGGCGCTGCGTCCCGTCGTCTATGCGGCGGCGCCCGAGACTTTGCCGGATCTGCTGGATGTCGGCTTCCGCGTCGACAAGATCGGCGAAAATGCAATCGTGGACCTCGCGGCGTTTTCGCTGTCGGGAAAGAGCAAGCAGGATTTGCGCACCGCGCGGCGTAAAATGGCCGAGCGCGAACACGCCGCGTTCGAAGTGCGCCCGCCGCCCCATGATGCGCGGCTGATGGAGCAGCTGCGCCCGACATCCGACGCCTGGCTTGCAGCGCATGGCGGGCAGGAAAAGCAATTTTCGCTCGGCCGCTTCGATCCGGATTATCTCGCCGACCATCCCTTGGCGATCGTGCGGGTGCAGGGAAAAGTTCTTGCATTCTGCAACATCTGGACGACGCCGGATCGCGGCCACGCCGCCATCGATCTGATGCGCTACGACCCCGCCGCATCGCCCAGCGGATTGATGGATTTCACCTTCACCGAATGCCTTTTGTGGGCGCAGCGCGAAGGCTTTCGCGATTTCGATCTCGGCATGGCGCCGCTCGCTGGCCTGCCGGATACGGAGGACGCGCCGCTGTTCGCCAAGCTCGGGCGCCTCGTCTACGAGCACGGCGAGCCGTTCTACGGGTTTCAGGGCCTGCGCAAATACAAGGACAAATTCGCGCCGCGCTGGGAGCCGCGCTATCTGGCCGCGCCCGGCGTCTGGTCGATGCCGGTCGTGCTCGCCGAAGTGGGCCTCATCACCAACGGCCCGCCGGCCTTGCGCGTGCGCCTCGGCAAAAGCAGCGCGCCGACCTGACGTTTCAAGGCGCTCAGCCGCGTGCGGCCTTGCGCGCCCATTTCTCCGCGTACATCGCCTCGTCGGCGCGGGCGAGCGCGGTTTCGGGATCTTCGGCGTCGCGGCAGGCGTGCACGCCGATCGAGGCGCCGACGACATGCTTCACGCCCGCGTGAACGACCGGCGCGCCTGCCAACAATCGCTCCAGCGCTTCGGCCTTGCGGCGCGCGTCTTCGAGGCTTGCATGATTGAGGATGATGGCGAATTCGTCGCCGCCGATGCGCCCGACGATGTCGCTCTCGCGCAGCTGATCGCGCAAGAGCCGCGCGACATGCTTCAGCGCCGCATCGCCGGCGGCG
>CAZMRN010000403.1:0-746 GCA_964568575.1 uncultured Caulobacteraceae bacterium | reverse complement strand
CGAGATCGATAGAGAGCACCGCCGCCGGCGTGCCGTAGCGCTCGGCCGTCGACAGCGTGCGATGCAATTCACGCATGAAGGCGCGGCGATTGAGCGTGTTGGTGAGCGCGTCCCGATCGGCCAGCGCCTCGGCCTCGGCGAGCGCGCGCTGCAGCCGGTCGCGCTCGGCGATGAGCGCCTCCAGCGCCTCCCGCGCTACGGAATCGAGCCGGCGCGCCGCCCCGCCGAGCAGCGCCTCCACGGCGTCGGGAGCGTCAGAGCCCTGGGCGACGGAACCTCGGGCGGGGGTGGTGAGCCGGCTCGCCATCGCCGGACGTTAACGCCCGCCTGGTAAAGGCCGTTTTAACCGCGCGCTGGACGGCGGCGGCGACGCGGCTTATCAGCCCCCGTTTTAGGAAAGGGCGCACGCCATGACGGCGCAGCCTCTTGTCGGCGTGATCATGGGCTCGGCCTCCGATTGGGAGACCATGCGCTGCGCCGCCGATCTGCTCGACGCGCTTGGCGTCGCCCACGAGACCCGCATCGTCTCGGCGCACCGCACGCCCGACCGGCTTTCGGAATACGCCAAATCGGCCCGCGAGCGGGGCCTTAAAGTGATCATCGCCGGGGCCGGCGGGGCGGCCCACCTGCCGGGCATGTGCGCCGCCATGACGCCGCTGCCGGTGCTCGGCGTGCCGGTGCGCAGCGCGGCGCTGAATGGCGTCGACAGCCTTTTGTCCATCGCGCAGATGCCCAAGGGCGTGCCG
>CAZMRN010000402.1:0-2120 GCA_964568575.1 uncultured Caulobacteraceae bacterium | reverse complement strand
CTCGTCGCGCTGTGGGCGGCGTATGGCTGGGCCTCGGAGGCGCCGTCGACATGGCGCACGCCGCTGTTTCTGTTTGCGCTCGGGGTGCTGCATGACCAGATGGCGGGCGGGCCTTATGGCGTGTTCGCGGCGCTCTATGCGTTTGCGTTTTTCGTGGCCTTGTTCGCCAATCGGATGATGAGCGCGCCAAATCTGCTTGCGGTGTGGGGCGGTTTCGCCGCGACCTGCGCCGCGACAAGCGTGCTCGCCGCGTTCATCGCGCTCGCCGCCTATGGACGCAACGCGTCGGCGCTCGCCTTCATGGAGACCGCCGCGATCACAGCGCTGTTGTTTCCGCTGGCGCGGCCGCTTTACATGCCTTCGGCGATCGGACCCCAACGTGCGGGAGCTGCGGAATGGCGATGATTTCGCCCAAACGGGACATGGAGGCGATTTTCACCAAGCGCGCGTTCATGCTGAGCGCGGGCGGCTTCGCCGTTCTGTCCGCCGTGGGCGTGCGCATCGCCTTTCTGCAGACGCTCGATCCCACCAATTACGCCGAGGCGCGCGACGAAAACCGCTTCGATACGCGCGTGATCGCGCCCCCGCGCGGCGTCATTTATGACCGCTTCGGCGTCAACCTGGCGATCACCAGCAAGGATTTCCATATCAAAATCGTGCCGGAGGATGCGCAGGATATCGAGCGTACGCTCGCGACCATCGCCGCGATTTGCGATCTTGACGAGAACTGGGTCGCCCGCCGGCTGCGCGACGTGCGTCAGGCGCGCCGTTACGAGCCGTTCCTGCTGCGCCAAGGGCTGACGCGCGAGCAATTCTCCGCCATCGCCGTGCGCCTGCCGGAATTGCACGGCGTCATCGCCGACGCTGGCGAAGTGCGGCGCTATCCTTATGGCGAGGCGTTCGCGCATCCGATCGGCTACGTCCAGAAGCCGACCGAGCGCGACATCACGCGCGCGGTCGCCTGCCAGGAGGGGACCAACGAGACGCCGCTGCCGCCGCATCTGTGCAATCCGGTCTATCTGCGCAACCCTGATGTGCGTCTCGGCAAGGCGGGCGTCGAAGCGGAGTGGGAGGAAGAACTCCAGGGCGTTGCAGGCTGGCGCAAGGTTGAGGTCAACGCCACCGGCCGCGTCGTCTCAGAAGTGGGGCAAGAGCGGAAGGAGCCGGTGCGCGGGGGCGGCCTGGTGCTGACGCTCGACGCGGAATTGCAGCGCCTCGCTTTCGAGCGGATGGCGGGCGAGAGCGCCTCCGCGATCGTGATGGACACAGAGACCGGCGACCTTCTGGTGATGGCGTCCGCGCCGGGCTTCGATCCCAACACCTTCGTCAACGGCATCGCCTTCGACGCGTTCCGCGAACTGAACGAGGATGAATACAAGCCGCTGTTCCACAAGGCCGTCACAGGCGCTTATGCGCCGGGCTCGACGTTCAAGATGATCGTCGGGATCGCTGCGCGCGAAGCGGGCGTGGAAGAAACTTGGCGCGTCAATTGCCCGGGATATTTCCCCTTCGGCGGAAGAAACTTCCATTGCTGGCGGCGCGGCGGGCACGGCTCGGTCAATCTGCACGAGGCGATCAAATATTCTTGCGACGTGTATTTCTATCAGGCCGCGCTGCGCGCAGGCCCGGACCGCATCGCGCAGGTGTCGCGGCAATTCGGCTTCGGCGAGCGCCATCCGATCGGCGTGCCGTCGATCGAGGACGGCATCGTGCCTGATCCCGCCTGGTGGCGCAGCATCGGCCGCGGCCAATGGACGCCCGGCCTGACCGTGAATTTCGGCATCGGCCAAGGCGATCTGCTCGTCACGCCGCTGCAATTGGCGGTGATGACCGCGCGTCTCGCGAACAACGGCAAGGCGGTGGCGCCGCGGCTGGTGCGCGAAGCGCAAGGGCTTGAGCCGCCGCGCCCGGCCCAGCGCATCGCGGGCGTGCGCGACGAGCATCTCGCCGCCGTGCGCCAGGGCATGTACGGCGTGTGCAACGAAGGCGGCGGCACCGCGACCCGCGCCGGCGATCTGCAATTGGTGCGCACCGCGGAAGGCCGCATCGTCGAGGCGAGCGACGCCACGCGCGGACTCGAGCCGGTGCGGATCGCGGGCAAGACGGGCACCGCGCAGGTG
>CAZMRN010000401.1:0-2125 GCA_964568575.1 uncultured Caulobacteraceae bacterium | reverse complement strand
GCGGGAGAAACTCTCGCGCCGCTCAACGCCGCGGGCGACCGCGCCGGCGTCGCGCTCGACGGCGACGCCGTGCGCACGCCGGAGGGCTTTCGCGAGGCCTACGCATCGTTCGCCGCCGGCGGCTGGCAAGGCCTCGCCGCCGATCCCGCTTATGGCGGCCAAGGTCTGCCGAGCGCGGTCGCGCTCGCCGTGTTCGAGATGATCCACAGCGCCAATATGGCGTTCGGCCTGGCGCCGATGCTGACGCTGGGCGCCATCGAGGCGTTGAGCGCGCATGGCGATGCGGCGTTGCGCGCGGCGTATCTGCCGAACCTCGTGTCCGGCGCCTGGACCGGCACGATGAACCTCACCGAGCCGCAGGCGGGCTCGGACGTCGGCGCGCTGCGCACGAAAGCGACGCCCGACGGCGCGGGGGGCTATCGCATCACCGGCCAGAAAATCTACATCACCTGGGGCGAACACGACCTCGCGGACAACATCGTCCATCTCGTGCTCGCGCGCCTGCCGGATGCGCCGCAAGGGTCGCGCGGGGTGTCGCTGTTCCTGGTGCCGAAGGTTCTGCCCGATGGCGCGCGCAACGGCGTGCGCTGCATCGGGCTCGAACGCAAAATGGGCATCCACGCCTCGCCCACCTGCACGATGGCGTATGACGACGCGCAGGGCTGGCTGATCGGCGAAGAAAATCGCGGGCTGGCGTGCATGTTCACGATGATGAACGCGGCGCGCCTCAATGTCGGCCTGCAGGGCGTCGCGGTGGCCGAGGCGGCCTATCAGAAGGCGCTCTCCTATGCGCGCGAACGCAAGCAGGGGCGCGCGGAAGGCGGCGCCGATGCGGCCGCGCCGATCCTGATGCACGCCGATGTGCGCCGCATGCTGCTGGCGATGAAAGCCAAAACGCAGGCCGGCCGGGCGATCTGCTACGCCACCGCCGTCGCCGCCGATCGCGGCGATCACGCGCGCGAGGACGTGCTGACGCCGATCGCCAAGGCCTGGTGCACCGATATGGGCGTGGAGGCCGCCAGCATCGGCGTGCAGGTGCATGGCGGCATGGGCTTCGTCGAGGATGGGGGTGCGGCCCAATTCTATCGCGATGCGCGCATCGCGCCGATCTATGAAGGCACCAACGGCATCCAAGCGATCGATCTGGTGGGGCGCAAACTCGTGGGCGACGGCGGGCGCGAAATGCTGAAGCTCGTGGACGAAGCGCGCGCGGTTTCGGTCGCGGCCTCAGCGGTCAAGCGCTTCGCGATGGAGCGCGCCGGCGCGCGGCTCGCCGCCGCCGCCGACGCGCTCGCCGAGGCGACCGCGTATATTCTTTCCGTATCGCAGAACGATCGCCGCGACGCGCTCGCTGGCGCTGCGCCCTATCTCAAGCTCGCCGGCGACGTCATCGGCGGATCGCTGCTGGTCGGCGGCGTGTTGAAGGCGGAGCAGGCCGGCGTCGACGGCGCGAGCGCCACGACGCAGGAATCGCTCGCCGGTTTCTACGCCGAGACCGTGCTCGCCCAGGCGCCCGCGCAACTCGCCGCGATCACGATGGGCGCCGCCGCGCTGTTCGATCCCGCGCTGTCGGAGATGACGGTGTGAGTGTGGTCGCTTGTCCTTCTCCCACAAGGGGAGAAGGAGCCTGGCGCCTTAAAGCTGCGAATAATCGCGCACGGCGAAGGTGTCGCATTGGCGCGGGTCGCCGCTGTCGAAGCCGCGGCGGAACCAGCGTTGGCGCTGTTCGCTGGTGCCGTGGGTGAAGCTCGCCGGCGTGACATAGCCTTGGCTGCCGCGCTGCAGGGAATCGTCGCCGATGGCGTGCGCGGCGGTGAGCGCTTCGTCGAGATCGGTGGCGTCGAGCTGGCCGCCGCGATTGGCGTCGTGGCCCCACACGCCGGCGAAGCAATCGGCCTGCAATTCCAGGCGCACCGATTGCTGGTTGGCTTGCGGCCCGCCGCGCGCGCCGTCGACGAGCGCGGTGGCGCCGATGATGTTCTGGATATGGTGGCCGACCTCGTGCGCGATCACATAGGCTTGCGCGAAATCGCCTGGCGCGTTGAGGCGCTGTGCGAGCACGTCATAGAAGGAGAGATCGATATAGAGCTTGTCGTCGCCGGGGCAGTAGAACGGCCCAACCGCG
>CAZMRN010000400.1:0-2130 GCA_964568575.1 uncultured Caulobacteraceae bacterium | reverse complement strand
GGGAGAAGGTGGATCGACGCGGAACGCGTCGAGACGGATGAGGGGTGTTTGCGAATTCTTGCAATCGATTTCGCCTGCACCCCTCATCCGGCGCTTCGCGCCACCTTCTCCCACAAGGGGAGAAGGAGGAAGGCGCAGCGCACCGACACGCGCCACGCTCGGTCCTCGCGCAGGCGTGGACCCATCGCGCCAACAGGTCTTCATGACGGAAATGGGCCCTCGCCTGCGCGAGGGCCGAGCGGAACAGGCTTATGTTTTCTGCGCTGAAAAACCTTTCGCTGGTCGCCGCGCTCCTGCTCGCCGCATGCAGCCGGCAGCCGGCGCCGGAAGCCGCGCCGCCGGCTGAGGCCCCGGCGCTCAATCTCGCCATCGGCCCCGAGGGCGCTGCGGGGATCACCTCAGCCATCGCAATGACGACGGCCGCCGTCGCCGCCGCAACGCCAGGCTTCGTCGTCGCCGAAGCGGCCGATCAGATCGAGGGCGACCCGTTCACGAAGATCACGCTCAGCCTCGACGGCGCGGTCGTGTTCGATATTTTGCCGAATGCGGAACGAAACGCCGTCCATTCCATCGAAACCGCTTCGCCGCGCGCCATCGGCCCCGCCGGCGAGCGCATCGGCGCGCTGTTCGGCGACGCGCCCGCGGCGGAATCGCTGTTCTGCATCACGCCGGAGCAGCACGCCGCGTACGACTTTGCGTGCTCGACTGATGCCGAGGGCCGCTTCTGGCGCGGCTACGATCTGCCGGAAACCTATGAAGGCCCGCGCGCCCCCTTCGAAGCGATAGACCCCGACGCCGCGACGCAAGCGCGGCTGGTGGAGATGCGCTGGATCGCGCCGCGGTGATGGGCGAAAGCGATGCAAGGCGCGCTAAAGGTCTATGAAAATACAACCCAAAACAATGCGGCTATGGTCAATGCTGAGCTGGCAACAACGCCAATGAAAAGAGCGCTTAGAACGGGAGACAGTTGATACTCATCTCCGCGCTCAGCGGTAGAGAGCCCCTGGTTGACAAAGAAGATTGCGTAGAGCGCGAGGGGGATTGGCCAAAACCGACTAAGCGCATCGGCTTCCCGCTCAAAGGCCGCGCTCATACTCCACCGCAGCAGAACCAAAATAACAACCAAATACAAAGCGCCGACGATAAGCGGCCGATTCAGTCTCCCACCCAGCCTCGGCTTAAACCTGGGCTGACGGCGCCTTAGGAGCACAACATCTCGGCTTTTCGAGACGTAGATCACATTCCTATCCTTTGTGTGCGGTCACACTCAGACACCGAGCGTTACTCGCCATCAAACAATTGACCAACGCTGCCGACAACGAAGGCCCCCGCCCCAACTGCAGTAATGCCGGCGCCGGCAATGATGAAACCCGCACCAACCACGTCAGCCGGTCCTGGCAGGAACGTGTCGGCCTGGGTGAGAATGGCTCCTGTGCCCGCAGTGCCGGCGCCGATTGCCACGCCACCCAGCCCCCAATCCATCAATTCTTCGGCCCACGTATCCTGGTCGGATGGCGTTTCTCGCGTCTCGGTCTGCTCTGGGTCTTCGGTTTCACCGCCCTGAAAAACGAAAGCGTCTCCTGACGGACTGCCACCCAGCCCTGACCCCCATGTTGGCGCCCAATAACCGCTCATCGCCATCCCCTATAATGTAGGGTTATAGTCGCGTGCAAATCTCCCGATCACAACTAAAAGTATAGACAGACGCGCGTCCCATCGACGGGCTCAATTGAGCAATCTCCCGAGTCCGCTTTGGCCGGGATAAGGAACTCCACTTCACCCGAACCGCGCCACGATCTCCCCCGGCACGCGCGTCAGACGCCGCGTGCGCGCATCCAGCAGCGCCCAGGTCGCTTTGATCTGCGCGGCGGGTTTGGCGTCGCCGATGCGCCAGATCTCCACGAAGCGGTCCCACGCCGCGCCGCGGGCTTCGCGCGCGACCCAGGTGCGCGCCTCCACGACGTCGCCGAGCTTCAGCTCCGCGCGGTAATCGATCTCGCAGCGCGACAGCACCCAGACATACGCCGCGACGAGATCGTCGCCGGCGCGGGCGCGCCAATGCGCGGTGGCGACATCCTGCGCCCAGCGCAGATAGACCGCGCTGTTCACATGGCCGAGTTCGTCGATGTC
>CAZMRN010000399.1:0-2153 GCA_964568575.1 uncultured Caulobacteraceae bacterium | reverse complement strand
CGGGATCACGCAGGCGAGTTTACGCGCACCGCGCGGGGGGGCGGATTGGCGGCGACTTATCCGACGCCTGGGCCCCGGCTTTCGCCGGGGCCGAGCGCGGCGGTCAGGCGGCGAGGCGGTCCAGGCCGCCCATATAGGGGCGCAGCGCGGCGGGGATCGTCACCGAACCGTCGGCGTTCTGGTAATTCTCCAGGATCGCAACCAAAGTCCGCCCCACGGCGAGGCCGGAGCCGTTCAGCGTGTGCACAAAATGATTTTTGCCGTCGCGGCGGAAGCGCGCCTGCATGCGCCGCGCCTGGAAATCCCCGCAATTCGAACACGACGAAATCTCGCGATACGTGTTCTGCGACGGCAGCCAGACCTCGAGATCGTAGGTCTTCTTCGCCGAAAACCCCATGTCGCCGGCGCACAAGAGCATGCGCCGATAAGGCAGGCCGAGCCGCTCGAGGATGTTTTCGGCGCAAGCCGTCATGCGCTCGTGTTCGTCTTCGGATTGCTCGGGCGTCGTGATCGACACCAGCTCCACCTTGCGAAACTGGTGCATGCGGATCATGCCGCGCGTGTCGCGCCCGGCGCTGCCGGCCTCCGAACGAAAACACGGCGTATCGGCCGTCATGCGGATCGGCAGCGTGGAGTCGTCGAGAATTTGCTCGCGCACGAGATTGGTGACGGAGACTTCGGCGGTGGGGGTGAGCCAAAAGCCGTCATCGGTGTGAAACAGGTCTTCTCTGAACTTCGGCAATTGCCCAGTGCCGAACGCGGCGTCGTCGCGCACCAGCAGCGGCGGCGCGACTTCCTCATACCCTTTCTCTTGCGTGTGCACGTCGACCATGAACGCGGCGAGCGCGCGCTCCATGCGGGCCAGCCCGCCTTTCAGGACGACGAAGCGCGCGCCGGAAATGCGCGCGGCGGCTTCAAAATCCATCAGGCCCAGGGCTTCGCCAAGCGCGACGTGATCTTTTGGCGCGTTCAGTAATTTGCCTGGCGGCGTTTCCGGCGGATCCCAGGTTTTCTCGATGCGGTTGGCGGTTTCGTCTTCGCCATCGGGAACATCGGCGGCGGGGATGTTCGGCAACGCGGCAACCAGATCGTCGCGCGCTTTTTCCGCCGCGGCTTCCTCTGCGCCGGCGCGTTCGATCCGCTCCTTCAACGCGGCCACGTCCGCCATCAGCGCCTGCGCGCGGGCTTCGTCCTTCGCGGCCTTGGCGGCGCCGATCTGTTTGGAGGCGGCGTTGCGGGCGGCTTCGGCTTCCTGCTTGGCGCGCGTGGCCGCTAGCCAGGCGGCGTCGTGCGCCAGGATCGCCGCCGATTGCGGGTCAAGCCCGCGCCGCGCCAGGCCTGCGTCGAATGCGGCAGGATTGTCGCGAATGACTTTGATGTCGTGCATGCCCGCCCCCGCGCGCCCTATTCCGCCGCCGCGAGTTTGGCCTCTGCCGCTTCGCGCTTGGCGCGGGCCGTCTCGATGGCCAGCACCAGCCAGATCGAAATCTCGTACAGCGCATACATCGGGATCGCCATCAGCGTCATGGAGATCACGTCCGGCGGCGTGACCATCGCGGAGAACGCCGCAATCCCGACGATCGCGTAGCGCCGGCCCTTGCGCAGAAGCGAAGCGCCGACGACGCCGACGCGCGCGAGAAGCGTCAACACCACCGGCATCTGGAAGCAAAGCCCGAAGGCGAGCACGAGCGTCGTCACCAGCGCGAGATATTCATCCACCTTGGGCAGATAGCGCACCTGCACCGGGCCCTCGGTGATCTCCTGCTTGAGCGCGAACTCGAGCGCGAACGGCATCGCCACATAGAACACGAACGCAGCGCCGAGCAGAAACATGATCGGCGCCGCGATCAGGAACGGCGCGACCGCCGCGCGCTCGCGCTTGTAGAGCCCTGGCGCGACGAAGGCGTAGGCCTGATAGGCGATCATCGGAAACGCCAGGATGATCCCGGCGAACAGCGCCACCTGCAGCTGCACGAAGAAGAAGCCGAAGGCGTGCGTGTTGACCAATTGCACCGCCTGGCCCGCCTGTTCGGGATGCACGACGCGGATGGCGGTGATGAAGGGTTCGACAAGAAATTCGAAGATCGGCTTCGACACCGTGAAGCACAGCGCGGCCGCGACCACGAGCGACCAGGTCGGCGGGCCGGTCATCG
>CAZMRN010000398.1:0-2155 GCA_964568575.1 uncultured Caulobacteraceae bacterium | reverse complement strand
TGCTGGGCGCGCTCGCCGCCGACGAGGCGCCATGACCAGCGCGCCCGCCATCGACGCGCTCGAGCGCCCCGCCCACATCCTCATCGTCGACGACGACGACCGCATCCGCGATCTCTTGAAGCGCTACCTCACGGTCGGCGGCGCGCGCGTCTCGACCGCAGCCGACGCCGCCGCCGCGCGCAAGCTGCTCGACGCGGTCGAGTTCGACCTCATCATCATCGACGTGATGATGCCGCACGAGGACGGCTTCTCCCTCGCCGCCAGCGTGCGGCGCACCTCCGCGGTGCCGATCGTGCTGCTCACCGCGCGCGGGCTGGCGGAGGACCGCATCCGCGGGCTGCAGATCGGCGCCGACGATTACGTCGCCAAGCCGTTCGAGCCGGAGGAATTGTCGCTGCGCATCAACGCCATCCTGCGCCGCGCCGCCGCGCGCGCGGCCGAGGCGCCCGAGATCGCGCGCTTCGGCCCCTACCAATTCCACCTCGCGCGCGGGGAATTGTCGCGCGATGGGCGCCTGGTGCGGTTGACCGAGGCTGAGCTCGCCATGTTGCGGGCGCTGGCCGCCAAAGGCGGCGATCCGATCAGTCGGGAGGACCTCGCCAAGAAAACCTCCAACGGCATGGAGCGCAGCGTCGACGTGCAGGTCACCCGGCTGCGGCGCAAAATCGAGGCCGATCCGCGCGCGCCGATCTATCTGCAGACGGTGCGCGGGGTCGGCTACAAGCTGGCGCTGGATTGAACCGCAACGCCGGCTTGCAGCGCTCGCCCCGTTTTCGCCACATTTAGAGCGCTTTTCGCGAGCATTGACGGCCGTGCCGGTGTTCGTTTCGCGTTTGGCGCGCGCCTACCCCCACAATCCACGCCCGATCGATCCGCTCGCGCAGTGTCGCGCGCGCGGCATGTTTGCATTGAAGGATCCGCGCATGGCGACGGGTGTCGTAAAGTGGTTCAACGGCCAAAAAGGCTTTGGTTTCATCGCTCCCGATGAGGGCGGCGCCGACGTGTTCGTGCACATCTCGGAAGTCGAGCGTTCGGGCCTGCGCGGCCTCGCGGACAACCAAAAGGTGTCCTACGAGGTCAAGATGGACCCGCGCAAAGGCAAAGCCTCCGCGGCGAACCTGAAGGCGCTCTAAGGCGGCGCGCGCTCTTCGCCGTCGGCCCTTGCGGCGTCGGCGGGGAGCGCCTCACCGCACGCGCGACCAGCGCATGATCCAGTTGAGCGCCCAGCTGCGCCCGCCATCGGCGGAGGTCGCCTGGCGCCAGCGGCACGACAGCGGCGTGATCTGATCCCAGACGCCGATCGCCGTCATCGGCCGGCCGCCCTCCTCATACTCCGATGCGAACAGGCCCGCGCCGTTCTCGAAGCTCCCGGCCTGTCCCGGCCCGGCGAGCACGCCCGCGCGCGCATTGACCCAATGATCGCGCCAGACCCGGCGCTCCACATCGAGCAGCCGCAAACCCATGCCGGAAAAATCGCGCGCGGGAATGCGCAATTCCTCCACGCTGCCGACGCCGCCCAGAATGCCGTGCACGGTGGCCTCGCCTTCATACTCCAGCCAGGCGCCGTCCACGATGGAGCGGTTCTCAATCCGCCATTCGCCGGTCAGGAAGTCGAAATCGCCGGGGCGCCCGGGCGTGGGCGTCGTCGGCAGCGGCGGGATGGGATCAAAGGTCATGGCGCGCGCGGCTCCAAAGGCGGGTGCGCCGATCGCGCCGATGGACGCGGCGGCGGACGCGAGAATCACGCGGCGGGTGTGGGGCATCGTCTTGGCCTCCGCCGCGCAATGGGCGAAAGCGCTTGCTCTATCGTGCTAACCTGACAAAGCATGTCAGGTATTTTCGAGGCCGCCAAAAAATGCGCGCGAGCCGGCTTCTCTCCATCCTGATCCAGCTGCAGGCGCGCGGGCGGCTGAACGCGCAAGCGCTTGCGCGCAGCTTCGAGGTGTCGGTGCGCACGATCTATCGCGACATCGATCATCTGAGCGCGGCGGGCGTGCCGGTCTACGCCGAGCGCGGCCGCGACGGCGGGTTTGCGCTGCACGAAGGCTATCGCACGCGCCTGACCGGCTTCACCCCGGCGGAGGCCGAAGCGCTGCTCTTCGCCGGCGTCGGCGATGCGGCGGGCGCGCTCGGCGTCGGCGCGCAGGCGCTTGCG
>CAZMRN010000397.1:0-2174 GCA_964568575.1 uncultured Caulobacteraceae bacterium | reverse complement strand
TGATCGAACGCGGCGTCGGCCGCGCCGCCGCGCTGTAGGCGCCGAGCACGCCCGCCGATGCGCGGGCCAAGCCGAAGCTCGCGCCGCTCATCACCTTCGCCAACATCGCCTTCGCTGCGAAACCCGAAACCAAAGCGCACAAGATCTGGCGCACAGGCTTTTCCTGGGGCGTGTTGAATTGCGTGCCGAAAGCGCGCCACGCCGCCTTGTACGAAACTGCGGTGTACGATTCCGGCCGCGTGCTCGCCGATCTCGCCTGGCCCGAGCGCGACCCGAACCGAACCGCGTTCATCGACGATGCGAAAATCGCCGCGCCCATTCTCACTTTGGCCGGCGCGCAGGACCGCACAGTCTCTGTCGAAGATGTAAGGCTCGCCGGCGCGAAATATGCGAAACTCGGCGGGGATTATAAAGAGTACGCGGGCAACGCGCATTGGCTCGTGGATGAGCCGGGGACGGAACGCATCATCACCGATGTGGCGGCATGGCTGGATGCGCGCGTGAGCGCGTAAGTTTTGGGGGCGTCGCCTGATGAGCATGCCGATTGTGTTCGTGCACGGCGCGTTTTGCGGCGGCTGGGCGTTCGATGCGTTTCGCCAGCCGTTCGAAGCCGCCGGCTATGAATGCCACGCGCCGAATTTGCCTTTCCATGAGCGCGGCGCCGATCTCGAACGCCTCGCGGAATGCGGCGTGCGCGAATTCGCCGATGGCGTCGTGCATTATGCGCGCGCGCTGAAGAAGGCGCCGATCCTGATCGGCCATTCGCTCGGCGGTCTCGTGGCGCAGGTCGCCGCCGCGAAAATGGATGCCGCGGGATTGGTGCTGCTGGCGCCGTCGGCGCCGTGGGGCGTGATGCACACGACGCTGGAGGAAAGCGGCAACGCCTTCGGCGTCGCCATGCTGGGCGATTATTGGCACCGCCCGATCCCGCCGGATTATCGCATCGCGCGGCGCACCACGCTCGATCGGCTCGAGCGCGACGATGCGCGCCGGGCGTTCGCGCGCTTCGTGCCGGAATCCGGCCGCGCCATTCTGGAAACCGTGCATTGGTGGCTCGATCAGCGCATGGCCGCGGCCGCGCCGCACTACAAGATTCAAGCGCCGATCCTGGCGATGGCGGGCGGGCAGGATCATGTCAACGCCGCCACGACCGTTCGCCGAATCGTCAATCGTTTCCCGGAATCGCAAGCGGATTTCCACGAGTTTCCGGCCATGAGCCATTGGCTGATCGGCGAGCCGGAATGGCGCGAAGTGGCGCAAATGGCGCTCGATTGGCTCGACAGCCGCGGCCTGCGCGCCAAGGCTGCGCGCAAGGCCAAGGCCAAGCCGCTCAAGCTGTTCGGCCTGCCCTCGCCGCAAGGCGCGTGAACCTCACGGCGCGCCGCGCAACGTGACGAGAACGATCTCCGGGGGATTGAGGAAGCGCACCGGCAGGATGCTGGTGCCGACGCCGCCGGTGACGACCATCGTCCGCCCGTCCTCGATCACCACGCCGCACGCATAGCGCGCGCCGAAGCGCGACGGCACGACGAGCCTGCCGAAGAACGGCGTCGTCACCTGTCCGCAATGCGTGTGCGCCGCCAGCGTCAGCGCGACATCGCCGGGCAGCGTCGCGAACGGATCGGGCGAATGCGTCAGCACGACCCGATCGCGCGCGCCGGCTCCATCGCTGGCGCGCGCATAATCGGGATCGCCCGTGTCGGCGTCGGCGAGGCCCACGACCGCGAATTCGCCGTCTTCGCGCGCGATGACGACGTGGCGATTCCACAAGGCCGCGGCGCCGGCCTCCTCCAGCGCGCGCGCGATCGCCGGGCGATCGTACCAGGAGTCATGGTTGCCGATCACCGCAACAACCCCGTAGCGCGCGTCGAGCGCCGCGAAGGCCGCCACGCCCTGCATGATCTCGCTTTTCTCCCGATCCGCGCGGACGGCGGCGGGTTCATGGCTGCCGGCGTAATCGCCGAGCAGCGCAACAAGATCCGGTCGCAAGCCGTTGACGCGCGCGACGATCCGCTCGACGCGGCGCGCATCGACATGCGGCGAAGCGACATGCGTATCGCCGATCAGCGCGATGGTCAGCGGGGCGCCGCGCCAGTGCGCGCTCTCGACCGTCTCATGGCGCACGCGCAGCATGTTCGGCTCGATGAGCCAGGCATAGACATTGAGCCCATAGG
>CAZMRN010000396.1:0-2184 GCA_964568575.1 uncultured Caulobacteraceae bacterium | reverse complement strand
CTCGATCGAGCTCACCACGCAGATGCTGGCGACGCTGTTCGATTTTCCCTGGGAGGATCGCGCCAAGCTGACGCGCTGGTCCGACGTCGCCACCGCGATCCCCGGCGCCGGCGTCGTCGACACCGAAGAGCAGCGCCGCGCCGAATTGCTCGAGTGCCTCGGCTATTTCACCAATCTGTGGAACGAGCGCGTGAACGCGCCGCCCAAGCACGACCTGATCTCGATGCTCGCGCACGGCGAGTCCACGCGCAACATGGAGCCGATGGAATATCTCGGCAACATCATCCTCTTGATCGTCGGCGGCAACGATACGACGCGCAATTCGATCACCGGGGGGCTCTATGCGCTCAACAAATTCCCCGCCGAGTACGAAAAGCTGCGCCGCAATCCCGCGCTGATTCCGAACATGGTGTCGGAAATCATCCGCTGGCAGACGCCGCTCGCCTATATGCGCCGCACCTGCGTGCAGGACACCGAGATCGGCGGCAAGACGATCCGCGAAGGCGACAAGGTGGCGATGTGGTACATTTCGGGCAATCGCGATCCCGACATGTTCGAGAACGCGCACGATCTCGTCATCGATCGCCCAAATGCGCGCCGCCACATGGCGTTCGGCTTCGGCATTCACCGCTGCGTCGGCAACCGCCTGGCGGAAATGCAGCTGCGCATCGTGTGGGAGGAAATCCTCAAGCGCTGGTCGAACGTCGAAGTGCTTGAAGAACCCCGCCGCGTCTATTCCAGCTTTGTGAAGGGCTACGAATACATGCCCGTGCGCATCGTGGCGTGATCTCGCTTTGAAGCGCGGACGACCGCGTCCGCGCAGCGCGCCGCCAATAAGCATCGACGAGATCGTCCATGCGCCGCCCGCAGCCCCAGGCGCGTTTGAACGCCGCCGCTTGCCTGGGCTGCACGGCGCAGTAGTCTCAACCTCGGGTGAGGACAGGGACGACGCGCATGCTGCGATGGTTTTTTGTGGCGCTGGCGGCATGGCACATCGCCATGGGAGTCGCATCGGCGCAGGATCGACGCTGGGCGCGCGCTGAGACTGAACACTTCATCGTCTATTCGAATGATTTCGTCTCGCGCACGGAAGAGGTCGCGCGGCAGCTCGAGTATTTTCACAGTCTCCTCGAACGGGTCACGCAGCTGTCAGACGCCGCCGACGCGCCGAAGCTGGAAGTCTATGTCTTCGCATCGCATCGCCATATGCGCGAAGTCATCCCCGATTTGCCGCAGGCGATCGGCGGCTTTTATCTGGCGTCGACAGACATCATCGGCTCATTCGGCATATCGAACGAGAGAATTGGTCTCGATTCACCCGAGATCATTTTTCACGAATACGCGCACCACTTCATGTTTCAGCATTTCAATTATGGCTATCCGGCCTGGTACGTCGAGGGTTTCGCGGAGTACATGCAGACGGCGGAGGTTTCGGCGCGGCGCCTGACGTGGGGGCGTCCATCGGTCATGCGCGGCGGGCAGCTCGCGAACGGCGGCGCGTGGCTCTCCTTGGGCCGTGTGCTGCGTCGGGAAAACATCGACACGCTGGAAGATCGATCGCGCTACTACGCCCAAAGTTGGTTGCTTACCCATTACATGTTGAGCGTTCCCGAGAATCGGCCGCGACTGCAAGACTATCTGAGGCGCGTCGCCGCCGGCGAGGCGGCGGACACCGCGCTCTACGCCGCCTTCGGCGAGACCGAGGAGGCGATCCAGAGACGTTTGCGCACCTACGCCAACGGGCGCGTGACCTACACTGAACTTGAGCTGGGGGCGCCGCTGCAGGCGGAGGTCACGGTTAGGCGCTTGTCGTCCGCCGCGAACGCGCTGCTGCCGCTGGTGGCGCGCCTGCGGCTTGATCTTTCAACGGTCGATGACGCGGCGCTGCTCGCCGAGATCGCCGAAGAGGCCGCGGACCATCCCGAGGACGCCTACGCGCAGCGCGCGCTCGCGTTCGCGGAAACGAAACACGGATCGACCGCGCGTGCGCGCGAAATCCTGGCCCCGATCATCGCCGCCGACGCCGCGGATCGCGACGCCCACTACATCACCGGCCTCGCCTGGCTGCGCGATGCGCGTGCGGGCGATGCGGCGGCGCGGCTCGAGGCGCGGCGCGCGTTCGTGCGCGCCTTCCGCCTCGACGATACGCACGTGCCGACGCTGTATCGCTATGTCGAGACCTTC
>CAZMRN010000395.1:266-2192 GCA_964568575.1 uncultured Caulobacteraceae bacterium | reverse complement strand
GAGTGCTGCGGCCGCGGATTCGAGGCGCTGCGCGAGCGGTTCGGCGGGCTGGTCAGGCGTGCGCGGCTGGCGGATCTGGAACGTCCCGCGCGACCAGCGCAGATGCTGGCGCCAGTATTGGCGCAGGTCCGCCACCAGCGTGTTGTCGGCCACGGCGTCGGCGACGAAGCGGATGCGCCAGCCGCGCTGTGAGAGCGCGCCGCTGGCGGCGACGTCGACGCCCACCGGCGCGACTGGAAAACCGCCGATCGCCTCGAGCGCCGCGCGGCGATAGGCGGCCGCGCCCAGGGTCGGGGGATTGAGGCCGAGCCGATCCGTGCCGGCGGAGGTGATGAGCTGATGCACCCAAGTCGTCACCGCGGCGTAGCGGGTGACGATGTTTTCATCGGCGTTGCGCGGCGCAAGATAGGCCGCCGCTGCGCCGACGTCCTGATCCGCGAACGGGCGCGCCAGCGCGCGCAGAAAATCCGCGCGCGGCTGGAGATCGGCGTCGACGACGGCGACGATGTCGGCCGTTGCCGCGCGCAGGCCCGCATTCAGCGCGCTCGCCTTGCCCGACGGCCCGGGCAGGACGAGCGCTTGCGCATCGCTGCGGCCGTCGGCCCAGGCGCGGAACAGGGCGGCGGTGTCGTCGCTGCAGCCGTCCGCGATAAGGACGAAGGAGAGCTTGTCGGCGGGGTAATCGAGCTGCGCGAGCGCGGCCAGCAGCCGGGGCGCCGCCGCCGCTTCGTTGCGTGCGGGGGCGAGCACCGCGATTGAGGGCCAGTCCCCTGAAGGCGTCGGCAGCGGTCGCGGCGGGAGCAGAGCGGCGACCAGGAAGGCGCTGCGCCGCAGCGTCAGCGCCAGGATCGCGGCGACCACGATCGCCTCGAATGCGGCGATCATCGGCGCATCCCAAGGCGGTGCGCGCGCGGGGAAGGGATCGTTATCCGCATGCCCATGCTGGAACGCGTGTCGCGACCCCCTGTCTCGCCTGCCCTGGCGCGCGGTTTCTATCGCGCATCCTAGCCAAAACCGTCTGCGCCGTAAGGGCGCATGGGCCCTCGACGCCATGCCCGCGCCGCCTAAATGCCGCTGCGAGGCGGGAGAGCGATGCACCCTGACGACGACGCGCCCGAAGGCGGCGCCGCGGGAGCGGTGCGATGGGTTCCCACCCGCGCGGCGGGCCTGCAGCGCCTCGAGGCGTTCGCGCCCTTCGCCGGCGGCGCCTACGCCCGCGGCCGCAATGTCGATCGCGGACCGCAGGACCGCGGCAACGTCTCGGCGCTGTCGCCCTGGATCCGCCGGCGCCTGATCACCGAGCAGGAGGTCATCGCCGCCGTGCTGCGCCGGCATCGTTTCGCGGCGGCGGAAAAATTCATCCAGGAGGTGTTCTGGCGCAGCTATTGGAAGGGTTGGCTCGAAATGCGCCCCGGCGTGCTGGCCCGCTTCGACGCCGAGCGTTTGGCCTGGAAGGCGCGCGCCGCAGAGGATGCAAGCCTGCGCGCGCGCCTTGAGGCGGCCATGCGCGGCGCAACCGGCATCGCCTGCTTCGACGCCTGGGTGGAGGAATTGCGCACGCAGGGCTGGCTGCACAATCACGCGCGCATGTGGTTCGCGTCGATCTGGATCTTCACCTTGAAGCTGCCCTGGCCGCTGGGCGCGGATTTCATGTTCAAGACGTTGCTCGACGCCGACGCCGCCTCGAATACGCTGTCCTGGCGCTGGGTGGCGGGGCTGCACACGCGCGGCAAGGCGTATGTCGCGCGCGCGCAGAACATCGCGGACAACACGCTTCAGCGCTTCGACCCAAGAGGCCAACTCGATGAGCGCGCTGTCCCGCTGGTCGAGGATGCGCCGCCGATTGCGTCCGCGCCGCTGCCTGCGCCGCAGGCGCAACGCGACAACCGCATCGCGCTCTTGCTGCACGAGGACGATCTCCACCCC
>CAZMRN010000395.1:0-251 GCA_964568575.1 uncultured Caulobacteraceae bacterium | reverse complement strand
CTGGGCGCTGCACGGCGCGATCGCCGGCGTGGCGGGCCTCTCCATCACGCCTGTCGGCGATCCCGAAGGGCCGCCGGCGCGATTTGCGCGCGGCGCGCTGGACGATGCGCTCGCGCGCGGCGCCTCGCATTTTTCAGCGCCCGCCGAAACGATCGCGGCAGATGCCGCGGGCGCCTGGGCGAAAGCGTGCGGTGTGCGCGAAATCGTCACTGGCTATGCACCCTTAGGGCTCGCGGCGCGCGCGCTCGACG
>CAZMRN010000394.1:1550-2213 GCA_964568575.1 uncultured Caulobacteraceae bacterium | reverse complement strand
CGCCGATCAGGCGCGCGACGGAATGCTTCTCCATGTATTCCGACATGTCGATGCGCGTCATCGCCGTGTCGTCGTTGAACAAGAATTCGGCGAGCGCTTTCGTCAGCTCGGTCTTGCCGACGCCGGTAGGGCCGAGGAACATGAACGAGCCGATCGGGCGATTGGGATCCTGCAGGCCGGCGCGCGCGCGGCGCACCGCGTCGGACACCGCACGCAGCGCCTCGTCCTGGCCGATCACGCGCCCGCGCAGCGCATCCTCCATTTGCAGGAGTTTGGCCTTTTCGCCGGCGAGCATCTTCTCGACCGGCACGCCGGTCCAGCGCGACACGACGGCCGCGATCGCTTCGGCGTCGACGATTTCCTTCATCAGGCCGCCGCCTTGCGCCTCCGATGCCGCGATGCGCTTCTCCAGCTCGGGGATTCGACCGTACTTGATCTCCGAGGCGCGCTGAAGGTCGCCGCGGCGCACGGCGTTTTCGTAATCGTTCTGCAGACGCTCGAGTTCTTCCTTGGCTTTCGCGCCCGCGGCGAGTTTGCCCTTCTCCGCGGACCATGCGGCCGTCAGCTCCGCCGATTTCGCCTCGAGCTGGCCGATCTCGTCCGCCAACTTGGCGGCGCGATCTTTCGATCCGGGATCGGTTTCCTTCTTCAGCGCCTCCGCCT
>CAZMRN010000394.1:0-1504 GCA_964568575.1 uncultured Caulobacteraceae bacterium | reverse complement strand
TCGAGCTCTTCAGGCTTGGAATCGACCTCCATGCGCAGGCGCGAGGCGGCCTCGTCCATCAGGTCGATGGCCTTGTCCGGCAAGAAGCGATCGGTGATGTAGCGATGCGACAATTGCGCGGCCGCGACGATGGCGGCGTCGGAGATGCGCACGCCGTGGTGCACTTCGTAGCGCTCCTTGAGGCCGCGCAGAATGGAGATCGCATCCTCCACACTCGGCTCGTTGACGAAGATCGGCTGGAAGCGCCGCGCCAGCGCCGCATCCTTCTCGACATGCTTGCGATACTCGTCGAGCGTCGTGGCGCCGACGCAATGCAGATCGCCCCGCGCCAGCGCCGGCTTCAACAAATTGGAGGCGTCCATCGCGCCTTCTGATTTCCCGGCGCCGACGAGCGTGTGCATCTCGTCGATGAACAGAATGATCTGACCGTCCGCGCTCTGAACTTCGGTGAGCACGGCCTTCAAGCGCTCTTCGAACTCGCCGCGATATTTAGCCCCGGCGATCAGCGCGCCCATGTCGAGCGCCAGGAGCCGCTTGGTTTTCAAGCTTTCCGGCACGTCGCCATTGACGATGCGCAGCGCGAGCCCTTCCGCGATCGCGGTCTTGCCGACGCCAGGCTCGCCGATCAGAACCGGATTGTTCTTGGTGCGCCGGCTCAGCACCTGGATGGTGCGGCGGATTTCTTCGTCGCGGCCGATGACGGGATCGAGCTTGCCTTTGCGCGCATCCTCCGTCAGGTCGCGCGCATATTTCTTCAGCGCATCATACTGATCTTCCGCGGACGCCGACTGCGCCGTCCGCCCCTGGCGCAGCGCCTGGATCGCCGCTTCGATCTTCGCCGGCGCCGCGCCGTGCTTTTTCAGGATCTCGGCCGCCTTGCCGTCCGGCGCGATCGCGAGCCCGAACAGCAATCGTTCCGCGGTTACGAAAGAATCGCCCGCCTTGGTCGCCGCCTGCTGCGCGGCGTCCAGCGCCCGCACGAGCGAGGGTGCGGTGTAGAGCCGGTCGCCCCCGCCGGACACTTTCGGCAGCGCCTGGACCGCAGCGTCGACATCCGCGCCGACGCGCGCCGGATCGGCCCCGGCGTGACGCAAAAGCCCCGCGCACAAGCCCTCGCGATCATCGAGCAGCGCCTTCAAAAGGTGCTGCGTCTCCAATTGCTGGTGCTGCTCGCGCATGGCGATGGTTTGCGCGGATTGCAGGAATCCCCGCGCGCGCTCGGTGAACTTTTCGAGGTCCATAAGGCCCCTCCTCCACGCTGATTTGGGCCCCGTAAGCGGCGACCCGTGCGATGCGCTGGAGGTAGGTGTGACCTAGAAAGCACACAAGGGCTCCGCAGACCTGCGCCGCCCTGTCGCAGTCTTAGTCGCTGCCCAGGAACGCCGGGGCCTGGCCGCCAAACCCTTCCGGCGGACCGCCGCCCTCGCGGTCCCGCCGCTCGCCCCGGTCCGGTCGATCGGCGCGCTCTTGTCTTTCAGCGCGTTCTGGCCGCGCTGCGCGCTCC
>CAZMRN010000393.1:0-2253 GCA_964568575.1 uncultured Caulobacteraceae bacterium | reverse complement strand
GCGACGCCGGCCGCGCCGGCCGCTGGGCCGGCCTCGACAAGACCGAATGCGGCATCCATGCGCCGACGCCCGCGCCGCGCCGGCGCGCGTTCTGAGGTCGCCTTGAGAACGCCGTCGTTCTTTCGCACCGGATGCGGGTCATGGATGTGAGCCTTGACCAGATCCTCACCGCGCTTGACGGCGCCTGGCGGCTTGCGCCGATCTTCGCGCTGTTTCTCGGCGTCGGGTTTTTGGCGCAGCTCGTCGATGGCGCGCTCGGCATGGCGTATGGCGTGGTGTCGTCCACGGTGCTGTTGAGCTTCGGCGTGCCGCCGGCGCAGGCGTCGGCGATCATCCACGCCGCGGAAACCGCGACCACGGGCGTCTCGGGCGCCTCGCACCTCCTGCATCGCAACATCGATTGGACCTTGTTCCTTCGCCTTGCGCCGGCCGGCATCATCGGCGGCGTGCTCGGCGCCTATGTGCTGACCGGCATGGACGAAACGCTGATGAAGGCGGTGGTGGTGGCCTATCTCGGCGTGCTGGGTTTGCTCATCCTGCGCCGCGCGTTTCGTCCGCTGGAGGATCGCGAGCCGCATCTGAAGCGCGTCATTCCGCTCGGCGTCGCGGGCGGCTTTCTCGACGCCAGCGGCGGCGGCGGCTGGGGGCCGATCGTCACCTCGACGCTGCTCGGCCGCGGGCACGCGCCGCGCTACGCGATCGGCACCGTCAACACCACCGAATTCCTCGTCACCGTCGCCATCTCGGCGACCTTCCTCTGGGCCGCAGCGACGGGCCGATTCGAACTGCCGCATGGCTTCCAGGGCGCGGGCGCAGCGCTTGCGGGCCTCGTGCTGGGCGGGGTGTTCGCGGCGCCGTTCGCCGGGCTGATCACCAAGATCGCGCCGCCGCGCGTGCTGTTCGGCGCGGTCGGCGTGTTGGTGACGGCGCTGGCGCTGTGGCAGGGCGTGCAGGTCTGGCCGCGCTTCATCGCCAACCCCACGGTCGTGCACTTGACCGCCCTGGTGGCGCCGAGCTGACCGGCCGCCGCGGCGGGCGAGGAAGGACGAACGCGGCGTTTACGATTGCGCGCGCATGGTCGCGCCCATGGCCTCGATCGGGAGCCTCCTTCTCACCACGTCGTCGAGCGGCGGGGTCAGCGCCGACCTTTTGGCGGCGTGGTCGGCGGCGCGCGTGCGCCTGCCGTCGAGCATGACGGCGGAGCTGAGCCGCGATCCCAATGCGCCGACGCCGCCTTGGTCCGCGAATGTCGGCTCGCCCAGCCTCGATGCGCTGACCGAAGGCGCGCTGCGCGGAGCCGATTTCTTCGATCTCGACGCCGCGCAAGTGACCGATCTCGCAGCCCAGGGCGATTACAAGCGCCTGTTTGCGCTCTATTCCGGCCTGCGCACGCTGCAAGGCATCGCCACCCGGCTCGACGACGAAACGCTTTCGCTGTCGCGCAACGAACGCGAAGCGCTGGAGCGGCAATTCAATCGCGGCGCGGCGGAGCTGAACGCTTTCTTTTCCGAGCAACAATTCGAGGCGGTGCGCGTGGTCCGCGGCGATCGGCTCGATTCGGCGCAGACCAAACTCGGTCTGGCGGTGAAGACCAACGATTACGTCACAGGAATCGTCCATCGCGGCTCTCTCTCGGCGCGCGTGCCGGGGCTGGATGCGAACGCCGCCTTCTCGATCGCCGTCAAGGGCCCGTCGGGGCAAACCCAGACGGTCGCGATCGATCTTGCGCAAATGGGCTCCATCCCGCGCACGTTCGGCGCGGTGATCAGCTTCATCAATCAGCGACTCGCAGCGGCGGGCGCGGCCTCGCGCATCGAGGCCGTCAATCAGGCGCCCAAGACCGAAACCGCGCTGGTCGGCGGCCAACTCGTCGAGCGGCGCTATACCGGCCAGGCGCAATACGCGCTGAAAGTGTCGCAGAAGGGCGGCGAGTCGCTGTCGTTCTCTGCGAACGCGACCAGCCCTGCATTTTATGCGATCGGCCAGACGTCCAGCGCGCAAAGCGGCGCGGGCGCGCGGCTGATCAAGTTTCAGGATACCGACGGCGCGCCCGGCGAACCGCAGCGGCTCGATCGTCCCGCAGCCACGCTCGACGCGATCGGCGCGCAGATCGGGGCGGGTCTCGTCGGCGCCGGCGCGCCTTATGTGTCCGCGCCGGCGGGCCTCGCCGTGCAGCGCACCGGCGTCATGCTGGTGGAAGGCGACGCCAACACTGGCGCTGCGCTGCGCGCGTCGGGCGATGCGGTGCTGCGC
>CAZMRN010000392.1:0-2255 GCA_964568575.1 uncultured Caulobacteraceae bacterium | reverse complement strand
CTGAGGAAATGCGCCTGCTCGGCGATGCGGCGGCGCACGAGCGCGTCGCACACTTCCCCTTCGGCCTCGTCGGCGCGCTTGCGCCAGGCCAGCATCGCCAGCGCGGCTGCGACCGCGTCTCCGGCGCGCAAACGCCGCACGACGTCGCTGCCTTCGAACGCAGCCCAACCGATCGAATGCGCGAACGACACAAGCGCATCGAAGCGCGCTTGCGTCAGTCCGCCAGGAAACATCTCGTTCACCAGGGCGCCGACCGCGTTGGCGTCGGCGGCCAGCGCGACGCGCGCCTGCGCCCGCGTCATGGGGGTCGCAGCCGCGCTCACATGACCGAAGCCGACGATGAAGCGCCCGTCCGGCAAAGCATAAGGCGTTTCGCGGAAGCCCTCGAAACGTTCCATCAACCGCAATCCGGCGGGTGAGACAGTGAAATTCGCCATGGCCAGCGCCCTTCCGCATCGCAATGCGACGGCGCGCGCCCCGATGTGCCAACAGGGGTCAGGCGCGGCGTCGACATTCGCGCATCACGCAAGCGGCGGGCCAGTTCTCGCCCGCGAAGGGAAATTTCCGTTAACGAAGAAGGATCACCGTCGCCAGGCCAAGGAAGGACAAAAATCCCATCACGTCGGTGACGAAGGTGACGAACACCGAGGACGACACGGCGGGGTCCGCGCCGGCGCGGCGCAACGACAGCGGCACGAGAATGCCCGCAAGACCCGCGCAGGTGAAATTGATCAGGACGGCCAGGGCGATCGCCAGCGCCAGCCCTGCGCTCTGGAACCACAGAAACGCCACGCCGGCGAGCAGCGTCGCAAACAACACGCCGTTCGACAGCCCCGTCAGCGCCTCGCGCCCGATATAGCGCGCCGCGTTCGAGGCGGTCAGTTCGCGGTTCGAGATCGCGCGCACCGCCACGGCCAGCGCCTGCGTGCCGGCGTTGCCGCCCATCGAGGCGACGATCGGCATCAGCACCGCGAGCGCCACGAGTTCGTTAATCGATTCTGCAAAGGTCGAGATGACGCCTGAGGCGATGAGCGCGGTGCCGAGATTGACCAGGATCCACGGCGCGCGCGCCTTGACCGAGCGCGCGACCGTGTCGGTCTGGCTTGCGTCCGACACGCCCGACAGCCTTAACAAATCCTCGCCGCCCTCTTCCTGGATGACGTCGACGATGTCGTCCACCGTGACCATGCCGGTGAGCTTGCCCGCATCGTCCACCACCGGCGCGGAGGCGAGGTGATATTTGCGAAACGTGTGGGCGACCTCTTCCTGATCCATCTCAGGCCGGATCAGCGCCTGCGGCGCGCGCATGATCTGCGCCAGCGGCGTCTCGCGCGCATGACGCAAGAGCTTCGACACGCTCACCACGCCGATCGGGCGCATGCGCGGATCGACGACATAGACCTCGAAGAAGTCATCCGGCAGTTCGGCGCTGTCGGCGCGCAGGCGATCGATCACATGGCCGACCGTGGCCCCCTCTGGTGCGGCGACGTACTCGCGCTGCATCAGGCGCCCGGCGGTCTCCTCGTCGAACGACAAGGCCTCCTGCACCGCAAGGCGCACATCGTCGGGCGACGCCGCCAGCACCTCGTCCAGCCGCTCGCTCTCCAGGTCGGCGGCGACGGCGGCGGCGTCGTCGGTGTCGAGTTCTTTGAGCGCGCGGCTGACATAATCCGAAGGCAGCAGCGCCAAAACCTGCTCGCGACGCTCCCAATCGAGATTGGCGAGCCATTCGGTCGGCAGCTCCGGGCCGACGAGGCGCAGCGCATGGCGCAGGGACTCGCCCGGCAGGTGCTCGAACACGTCGGCGAGGTCGGCCGGGTCGAGCCCCTTCAGCAGCCGCCGCAGCAGCGGCGCATCGCGATCGCCCACCGCGCCGACGATGCGGGCGAGGAAGCCGGGCGAGTCGAAGGGCGCTGCAGCTGGGGGATCGCGGGCGGTCGGTTCGTCCGTCGCCATGGCCCGCCTCCGCGCGTGATGTGCACTGCAGCAAGGCGAAACGCCGCGTCGGCTACGGCGTCAAGCCCCGTTTTGGAGACCAGCGGTAGCGCGAAGGCTGGTGCGCTCGAGAGGACTCGAACCTCCACGGTGTTACCCGCTACCACCTCAAGGTAGTGCGTCTACCAATTCCGCCACGAGCGCAGAGCGCGGCGGGGTACCAGATCGCTCCGGCCCCGACAAGGCCGGCGGCGACGGCGGGCGGATTGACAGCCCCTGCGCCGCCCGGCCAGAGCAGCCGGCCATGCTCGCGCGCGCGC
>CAZMRN010000391.1:0-2259 GCA_964568575.1 uncultured Caulobacteraceae bacterium | reverse complement strand
AATCCAATGTCGCGCTGCATCTCGAGGAAGGCGCCCATCTGCGCTTCTCGCCCGATCCCGCGTTCTATCTGCCCGTGGTGCTCACGCGCTGGGAGGGCGTCGAGGCCTACACCTATTCGCCGTTCATCTACGCGCGCGGCCAGACCAATATCGCGCTCACCGGCGCTGGAACCATCGACGGCCAGGGCGAAGCGCATTGGCTGCCATGGCGACGCGAACAGCGCGCCGACCAGACGCGCCTGCGCGATATGGGCCGCGACGGCGTACCCGTCGCGCAACGGGTCTTTGGCGCAGGCGCACGGCTGCGCCCGCCCTTCGTGCAGTTTTTCGACTGCAGCCTCGTTCTGGTCGAAGGACTGACCGTGCGGGATTCGCCGTTCTGGCTTATTCATCCCGTGTATTGCTCGGACGTGATCGTGCGCAATGTGCGCGCCGTCAGCCGCCACATCAACAGCGACGGCGTCGATCCGGATTCGTGTCGGCGCGTCTTGATCGAGGGCTGCGATTTCGATGTCGGCGACGACGGCGTGGCGATCAAAGCCGGCCGCGATCAGGACGGCTGGCGCGTCAACCGGCCTTCGGAGGATATCGTCGTGCGCGCCTGCCGCTATACCGGCGCCACCGGCGGCGGCGTTGCGGTGGGCAGCGAAATGTCGGGCGGCGTGCGCAACGTGTTCATCGAAAACATCGACCTCGCGCGCGCGCATCATGCGCTTTATTTCAAGGCCAATCTCGATCGCGGCGGCGTCATCAGCGACATCCACATCCGCAATGTGCGCGCGGCGGAGACCGACACCGTGCTGATCTTCACCAACGCCTACCATTCCTATCGCGGCGGGCAGGCGCCGCCGCGCTTCGAGCGCGTCACCGTCGCCGACGTGACGTGCGCGCGCGCCCGCGTCGGCGTCCACATTCTCGGACACGAGGCCGCGCCCGTGCGCGACGTGACGGTGCGCAATCTCACCATCGGCAGCGTCGACACGCCGCTCGAGGCGCGGCACGCCGAGAACCTCGTGCTCGACGGCATGATCGCCAACGGCCGCATCGTGACGCCCGCTGACGCTGCGCCGCCGGGCGCGTATCGGCCGTGACGCCGCGCGCCCTCCAGCTCTCGCGGCGCGCCTTCGCTTCCGGCCTGGCGCTGGCGCCGACGGGCGCGTTCGCCACGATGCATCCCGCCCAGCCGCGCAGCGACGGATTGCTCGCCTTCGCCGCCGATGCGCCCGCGCCGATCGATCTGCATGCGCTGCTCCGCGGGCCCCTTCGCGTGCGTGCGGTGGAGTTGTGGCGCATGCCGCACGGCGACGCCCATCTCGTGCGCGTGATCTCAGAGGACGGCGTGGAAGGCGTCGTGCGCGCCTCGACCAAGGCCGCGCAAACGTCGCAATTTTTCGCGCTGTTCGTGGTTCCCCATCTCGTCGGCGCCGATGTCCGCGACCTGCACCGTCTGCTGGAGGAGCGTTATCGCACCGACTACGAATATGCCGGCCTGCCCTGGTGGAGCGCTTGGGGCCAAGCCGAGATCGCGGTGTGGGATCTGATCGGCAAAACGATCGGCCGGCGCTGCTGCGATCTGTTCGGCCCGGTGCATCGCGAGCGCATCGCGATTTATCTCTCCTCCAATCGCCGCGACACCTCGCCCGAACAAGAGATCGCGCTCTTGGAGGCGCGCGCGGCGGAAACCGGCGCACGCGCGATCAAGCTCAAGATCGGTCGCCGGATGGGCCGCAACGCCGATGCCGCGCCAGGCCGCAGCGAAGCGATTATTGCCCGCGCACGGCGCACGTTCGGCGAGTCCATGACGATCTACGCCGACGCCAACGGCGCCTATGACGCGCCGACCGCCATCGCGGTCACGCACATGCTAAAGCATTATGGCGTCGATCTCCTGGAAGAGCCCTGCCCGTTCGAGGATTTCGAGATGACGGCGCAGGCCGCCGCCGGCGCCGCGATCAAGATTGCGGGCGGCGAGAACGATTACGCCTTCGAGCGCTGGCGCTGGTATTGCGCGCGCGGCGTGTTCGACGTGGTGCAGCCCGACCTCATGTATAACGGCGGCGCGCTCAGATGCATCGCCGTGCAGCGCATGGCGCGCGCCGCCGGCCTGGGCTTTGCGCCGCATTTTCCCCGCAACAACGCCGATTGCGCGCCGATGCTGCATCTGTGCGCCGGCGCGGAGAATCTTTACGGCTTCCAGGAATACCGCGCCCGCCCCGATGCGCTCGATTATGCGCACGCGCCCGCCATGGCCCCGGTCGG
>CAZMRN010000390.1:0-2268 GCA_964568575.1 uncultured Caulobacteraceae bacterium | reverse complement strand
TGGCGCTGGCGCTGCGCGCGATCAAGGACGGTCTCAATGTGCGCGAGATCGAACGCCTCGCCGCCAACGCAAAGGAATTGCGCGACGGGCCGCGCGCGCCGTCGGCGTCGGAAAAGGACGCCGACACGCGCGAACTCGAACAGCGCATCTCCAATGCGATCGGCTTGATGGTCACCATCACCGGGCGCGGGGAGGGCGGCGAAGTGCGCATCGCCTACAAGAAGCTCGAACAGCTCGACGACATCGCGCGCCGGCTGAGCGGCGGCGTCTAAGCGACCAGCCGCGCCACAGCGCGAAACGCGTCGGCGGCGACCAGATCCTGCGGCGCGCCTGATGTTTTCGCGGCGATCTCAGCACGCCACAGCGCAGCGACCGCTTGCGCCAGGCGCGGCGCGGTCCAGATGCGCACCTGCGCCGCGAAGGCGTCGCGCTCTTTCCAGAACACGGGCGGCTTCAGTTGCGCTACGGCCTCGGATGGCGTTGCGCCGCGATCCATCGCCTGGCGCGCCTCAAGCAAGCGCAGAACGCGACGCTGCAGCGCCTTGATCGCCGACACGCCCGACAGCGCGTCGATCCGCGACAGACCCTCGAGCGCATCGCCGATCTTGCCCTGCAGGGCGGCGCGCGCGGCTTCGTCGAGCTCGGACTCGTCCAATCCCGCAACCGCGGCTTCAATGTCGGCGGGCGTGGCGGGGCCCTCGGCGCCATGCGCATACGCAACGAGCTTGTCGAGCTCCTGGCGCGCGACGCCGCGATCGCTGGGCAGAACATCGGCCAGCAGGCTCTGCGCTTCGGCGGTCAAGGCGAGCCCGGCGTCCTTCAAATACTGGCGCGCAAAGGCCGCGCGCTCGGCTTCGCTTTCCTCATAGAACGCGATGCAGGCCGCGTTCGCGGCTTTTTCAAATGCTTTCACCAGACGTGAAGAACCGCCCAGATCGCCGCCTTCGACGAACAGCGCGGCGGCCGCGCGGTCCAAGTGCGCGAGCGCCGCGATCACCGCATCGGCGTGCGCGTCGCTTTCGAGCCGCACCCAAACGACCCTTTCGCCGCCGAGCAAGGATTGCGCGACGAGCGCGTCGGCCAGCGCGGCCTTGTCGCGCTTGAGATCGTCGTCGGCGAGGCGCGTCAGCGCGAACGGATCATCGTCGCCGGACAAGGCCCGCCGCACCAGCGCCTTCGCGACGTCCGCCGTCAGCGCGCGGTTCGGCCCATAGAGCAGGGCGGCGCGCACGGCGGGATCGCCCTTGTCGATGAAGGCGCGCGCGGCGGCGCCCGTCAGCTTCACGAAGCGCGCTCGCTCGCGGCGAGCCGCAGGACAAGATCGGAGCGGATGCGTTGCGCCAGCGTTTCAGCGGCGCGTTCGCGCGCGTCGTCCTGCGCAGCGATTTCACCGAAGGCGGCGGTCGGGATTTCATAAGAGACGACCGTGGTCGCGGTGCCTTGCACGGGCGCTGCGCCCGCGACGCCGGAAAGCGCGTAGCGCGCGGTGAGGCGAAGGTCGGCGCGGGTGGCGGATTCGTCGGTCCGGATGCCGAGATTGGAGATCTCTTCGGTCAAGGTGATGTCGAGGCTGCGCTGCGGGCCGTCGCCGGCGCCGATGCGCAGCACGCGATCCAGCTCCTGGCGCAGCGTGTGGCCGGCGCGCCCGGGGATCATGCCGATCTGCACCTGGCCGATGCCGGGCCCCGCGCCGGGCGCGGGCGGGGCGTAGAGCGGCTGAAATCCGCACGCCGACGCGAACGCGGCGGCGAAGACGGCGAATATCCGAGCGCGCATGCGGTCCTCTCCGGGCTCAGCCCGCGACGATATTGACGATCCGGTCGGGCACGACAATCACTTTGCGGACCGTCAGCCCGTCCAGGAACGCAGCCACGCCGGGGTGTTGCAAGGCGGCGCCGCGCACGGCGCCTTCCTCCGCGCCCTTCGCGACGGAGATCTCGGCGCGGCGCTTGCCGTTGACCTGCACCGGCAGCGTGACGACGTCTTCATGCAGCAGGGCAGGGTCGGGCGTCGGCCACGGCGCGGCGGCGACAAAGCCGGTCTGGCCCAGCGTCTCCCAGCATTCCTCCGCCAGATGCGGCGTGAATGGCGCGAGGATTTGCACGAACAGCCGCAGCGCTTCGCCGCGCGCCCATTGCGTGCCTGCGTCATTGGCGCCTTTGGCCTTGTCGATCTGGTTGGCGAGCTCGTAGCAGCGCGCGACGGTTCGGTTGAAGCGGAAGCCTTCGATGTCGTCGGTCGCGGCGGCGAGCGTGCGGTGCGCGGCCT
>CAZMRN010000389.1:0-2296 GCA_964568575.1 uncultured Caulobacteraceae bacterium | reverse complement strand
CGCCGCAACGATTGGCGGTGAACGCAGGGCGCCTGCGCGTCAGCGATCCTTCGGATCGAGCGCGTCGCGCAGGCCGTCGCCCAGGAAGTTCAGCGCCAAGAGCGTGATCACCATCGCGCCGGCGGGGAACAACAGCATCCAGGGCGAGGTCTCCATCTGGCGCGAGCCGTCGACGATGAGCTTGCCGAGCGAGGTCAAGGGCTCCTGCACGCCAAGGCCGAGGAAACTCAAAAAGCTCTCCGCCAGAATGATCACGGGGACGTTCAAGGTCGCGAACACCACGACCGGGCCCAGCACGTTCGGCACGATGTGGCGGAACACGATCTGCATCGGCGTGGCGCCGGAGGCGCGCGCGGCTTCGATGAATTCCTTGCGCCGCAGCGAAATCGCTTGCCCGCGCACGATGCGCGCCATGGTCAGCCATTCGACGCAGCCGATCGCCGCGAAGATCAAGATCAGGTCGCGCCCGAACGTCACCATCAGCAGGATGACGAAGAAGATGAACGGGATGGAGTAGAGCACGTCGACGATGCGCATCATCACCGCATCGACGGCGCCGCCGACGAAGCCTGCGACCGCGCCCCACACCACGCCGATGCTGAGCGCCACGGCGGTCGCGACGATGCCGACCAGCAGCGAGATGCGCAGCCCGAACAGCGTGCGCGCGACGAGGTCGCGGCCTTCGGAATCGGTGCCGAACCAGTGAAAATTGCGCAAAGTCGGCGCGATGCCGACATCGTCGCGGAACAGCGCGTCGACGGGATGCACCCACAGCATCGGCCCGAACGCCGCCAGGAAGCCCAGCGCGCCCAACACCCACAGGCTCGCAACGGCGGCGGGATTGCGCAACAGCCTGCGGCGCGCGTCTTCCGAAAGCGATCGGCCCGCGCGCGCGGGCGCAGCGTCTGCGGCGAGATCGGTCATGCGCGGCGCACCCGGGGATCAAGCGCGCTGTAGAGCAGATCGGCCGCCAGATTCAGCGCGATGATCAGGCAGGCGTAGAGAATGACGACGCCCATCACGAGCGTGTAGTCGCGCGACAGCGCGCCGATGACGAATTGCCGCCCCACGCCCGGCAATTGGAACACGCTCTCGATCACGAACGATCCGGTGAGCACGCCGGCGATCGCAGGGCCGAGATACGACACCACCGGCAGCATCGCGACCGGCAGCGCATGGCGCCAGATCACCTGCGCTTCGGGCAGGCCTTTGGCGCGCGCGGTGCGGATGGCGTTGGAGCGCACCGCCTCGATCATGCTGGCGCGCATCAGCCGCGACACGATCGCGATCTGCGGCAAGGCCAACGTCGTCACCGGCAGGATCATGTGCGCGAAGGACATTTCGTCGCGCGCGAGCCCTCCCGTGGGCAGCCAGCCGAGCTCGATGCCGAACAGCAGCGACAAAACCGGCCCCATCACCAGCGGCGGCAGGCATACGCCCAGCAGCGCCAGCGCCATGACGGCGTAGTCCTGCGGGCGGTTCTGGCGCAGCGCCGCCATCACGCCGAGCGCCCCGCCGATCAGCAGCGCCAGCGCCACCGCCGAAAGCCCAAGGATCGCACTTGTGGGAAAGCCCTCGCCGATGATCTCGGCGACTGTCTTGTCCTTGTATTTCATCGAGGGCCCGAGATCGCCCCGCGCCAGATCGCCGAGATAATTCACGAACTGGACGGCGGGCGGCTGGTCGAGATCGTATTTCGCCAGGAGCCGGCGCTCGATCTCCGGCGGCATCTGGCGCTCGGCGGTGAACGGGCCGCCCGGCGCCGCCCGCATCAGGAAGAACGCGGCGGCGATGATGACCAGCAAAGTCGGGATGGCGATGACAAGGCGGCGGGCCGCGAGGGCGAGCATGCAGACCTTCCATCCCTGTGCGCGCGCCGCTTCCGCTCCTTCGCGCGGCGCCGGCGAACCTTTTCTTTCGCGACGCCGCATGTCAACGATGCGCCGCATCGCTTGGGGGCGGGGGCGCGCGCCAAGCTTGAAGGATGGTCATGACCGAATTCGCGCGCGTGACGCCGGACTTCTCCGTGGCGGCGCAAATCAGTGCGGACGACATCGCCGCCGCCGCCGCCGCCGGGGTGAAAACCATCATCTGCAATCGCCCGGACGGCGAAGCGCCCGACCAACTCGCCGCCGCCGACGCCCGCGCGGCGGCCGAGGCTGCGGGTCTCGTCTTTGTGCATATTCCGATCGCTGGCATGCCGCCGCCGCGCGAGGCGGGCGCCGCGATGGCCCGCGCGCTCGCCGAAACCGCCGGCCCGCATCTGGCGTATTGCCGTTCCGGGACACGGTCGATC
>CAZMRN010000388.1:897-2304 GCA_964568575.1 uncultured Caulobacteraceae bacterium | reverse complement strand
CGCGATGCTGGCGCTGGTGGGGCCGTCCGGCGCGGGCAAGAGCACGATCATCAATCTCATTCCCCGTCTTTTCGACGCGAACGACGGGCGTATCCTGATCGACGGACAGGACATCCGCAGCGTGACGCTCGCCTCGCTGCGCGCATCGCTGGCGCTGGTCAGCCAGGACGTCGTTCTCTTCGACGACACGGTGCGCGCGAACATCGCCTTCGGGCGGCCCGATGCGAGCGACGCGGAAATCGAAGCGGCGGCCCGCGCGGCGCACGCGCACGACTTCATCATTGCGTTGCCGCAAGCCTACGCGACGCGCGTGGGCGAGCGCGGCCTTACGCTTTCCGGCGGGCAGCGGCAGCGCATCGCCATCGCGCGCGCGATGCTGAAGAACGCGCCCATCCTTCTTCTCGATGAGGCGACATCGGCGCTCGACAGCGAGAGCGAGCGGCAGGTGCAGGCGGCGCTTAGCCGCCTGATGCTGGGGCGCACGAGCATCGTCATCGCGCACCGGCTTTCGACGATCATGCACGCCGATCAGATCGTGGTGATGGACGCGGGCGCGGTGGCGGAAACGGGAACGCATGGCGAGCTGCTCGCGCGCGGCGGGCTCTATGCCCGTCTCTACCGCACGCAATTCGCCGAGGCCGCGCCCCTCGCCGTGGGGGCCGCGACATGAACGCGTGGAGGCGGTTCGTCAAGAGCGACGCGATGCGTGGACTGGCTTGCCGGTTCGTCGCGAACTACATGGCGTTGGTGCATGCCACGACACGCTGGACGATCGAGGGCCGCGCCGCGGCGGATGCGCGGTGGGATGCAAACGAGCCGTTCATTCTCGCCTTCTGGCACGGGCGCATCGGGATGATGCCCTATTCCTGGCGGCGCGATCGGCCCATTAATATGCTCATCTCCAAGCATCGCGACGGAGAATTGATCGCCAACACGATCGCCCGCCTGGGCATCAAGTCCATTCGCGGGTCCGCGGCCAAGGCTGGCAGCGGCAAGAACAAAGGCGGGCAGGAAGCGCTGATGGCGCTGGTGCGCGCCATCAAGGCGGGCGAGAGCATCGGCATCACGCCCGACGGTCCGCGCGGGCCCCGGATGCGGGCGAGCATCGGCGTCGCCGCCGTCGCGCGGCTGACGGGCGTTCCCGTCATTCCGTGCGCCTATGCGACGCGTGCGCGGCGCGTGCTGTTCGATTCCTGGGATCACTTCGTCGCGCCCTTGCCCTTCACGCGCGGCGCGTTCGTCTGGGGCGAGCCGATCTTCGTCGACCGCAAGGCCGACGCGGCGGCGCTGGAGGCGGCGCGGGCGCGGATCGAAGCGGCGCTGATCGCCGTGACGCAGCGGGCGGACGAGATCGTCGGGCAGACGCCCATTCAACCGGCGCCCGCCGAACCTACGCCAGAGATCAGG
>CAZMRN010000388.1:0-887 GCA_964568575.1 uncultured Caulobacteraceae bacterium | reverse complement strand
CGCACGCATGATGGCGCTGGCGGGCGGCGCGACGTTGCGGCTCTACCGCGCGCTGTCGGCGGCGGCGGCGCCCGTCGCGCGGGTCCTCCTGCGCGAACGCGTCAAGCGCGGCAAAGAGGCTCCGGACCGGCTCCTCGAACGCATGGGCGTCGCGGCGGTGGCGCGGCCCGCGGGCGCGCTCATCTGGATGCACGGCGCGAGCGTGGGCGAATCCCTTTCGGCGCTGCCGCTCGCCGAGGCGCTGCTCGCCGCGCATCCGGATGCGCATCTCCTGATGACGACGGGCACGGTGACGTCCGCGCAGTTGATGGCCGAACGCCTGCCCCAGCGCGCGCTGCATCAATTCGTGCCGGTCGACAGCCTTCCCTTCGTGCAGCGCTTCCTCAATCACTGGCGGCCCGACGCGGCGCTGTGGCTGGAATCAGAGCTGTGGCCCAATCTCATCGGCGAGACGGCGGCGCGCGGCATTCCCATCGCGCTCGTCAACGGGCGCATGTCGGAACGCAGCCATCGCGGCTGGCGGCGCGCGCGGCCCGTGGCGGCGCATCTGCTCGGCGCGTTCACGGCGGTTCTCGCGCAGGACCGGGGGAGCGCGGAGCGGCTGAGCGATCTGGGCGCGCGCGGCGTCGTCGTCACGGGCAATCTCAAGACCGACGCGGCGCCGCTTCCCGCCGACGCGGAGGCGCTGAAAGTGCTTACCGCCGCCATCGGCGAGCGGCCCACGCTTCTCGCGGCCAGCACGCATTCGGGCGAGGAGACGCTCGTGCTCGGTGCGCACAAGATCCTGCAGGCGCAGTTCGGCGATCTCCTCACGATCATCGCGCCCCGGCATCCGCTGCGCGGCGGCGAAGTCGCGGCGTTCGCGCGCGGCGCGGGGCTGGAGACGG
>CAZMRN010000387.1:0-2313 GCA_964568575.1 uncultured Caulobacteraceae bacterium | reverse complement strand
GAGCACCAGACTACGAATCTGGGGGTCAGGAGTTCGAATCTCTTCGGGCGCGCCATTTCAGTTTATTGCGCCAGCGGTGGCCGGTCCCACCATGCGTTGATCACGGCGACGTCACTTGAGCCTTGGAAGAAACGGAGCGGAAATTCGCCGCTCATCGCAGGCGCGCCTGCTTTGGGGCAGTTCTCGCCGGTTTCGTTGGCGGGAATGAGACTGTAAACTGACCCTTGAAAGTCAGAGTCGTTGGACAATCAATGGCCCAGAGCAGACATCGGCCCGTCGTGGTATCAGGTCTGCGCCATGACGACTTTAGCCTGCTCGGTTCAACCCATCCCGCCCGAAGAGGCGTTCGTTGCGACGCACCCTGCGCGCGGGATTCTGCACATGGGCTGGGGCGTCTGGCCGTGCCCGGTGGGTCTGAATGTTGATGGCGAGATCATTTTCGACATGCGAGCCGACCGGCGTGTCATGGGTATCGAGATGTTGGCACGCGTCGGCGGATCGCTGCTTTCCCCGCGCGTTGCGCGCAAGATCGCGGACGCCAAATTTCATAGCCTGTTCCTCACCTGCGCCAGCGGCTCGCTCTCGGCGGAAGACGCGAGCTTCAAGCTGCAACACAAAGGGGCGGACTGGATCGGCTGGACGTTCGGCCAGCCCGAAGCGCCAAGGCGATATTGGCTCGGTGGTGGCGGCTTTGCCGACGTTGAGCACGGAGCGTTAGTCGGCATCGGCCTGCAATTCCAGGCTTAGAGTCCGCTCTCGGCGAATAGCCGCCGCTCGTTGTGCGCGGGTTCAGTGTCTGCTTTGGGACTGCGTCGCAAATGCGAGCCAGTGGCCCAAGGTTGCTGGCCTATTCAATAGGTCGGAAAAACAAGCGCATACGGGTTCCAAGCTTCATCTTCGCCGGCGCGCCATTCCCGGTTTCACACGCCGTCGATCGCCCGCTCTGGGCGCGACTTGGTCACCTCTTGGTACTCGCCTTGACCATCTGCCGCGCTATGGCGCCCTGCCGCCTCGCCGACCATCAATAAGCCGTTGGCTTCAGCGAAACGAGGCGCGCCGATTATTACGGAAATCGAAGACTATTTCTCCAAGGGGTGCGGCCGTTGCGATCGGTTCGCCACGCCGGATTGCTCGACCCGGCGATGGGCGCATGGCCTCGATCAGCTGCGGCGCATCTGCCTCGGCGCGGGCCTTTCCGAGACCGTGAAATGGGGCCACCCGTGCTATGGGCATGCGGGGCGCAACATCGCCATCATCGGCGCGGTGCGCGGCGACTTTCGCCTGAGTTTTTTCGACGCGGCCTTGATGCAAGACCCGCAGCGCGTTCTGGAGCGGCAGGGCCCGAACACGCGTTTCCCGGACATGCTCCGGTTCACCGACAACGCCCAGCCCGAAGCAATGGCGTCGACGATCTTGGCCTACCTTCAGGAGGCGATGGGGTGCGCGGAGGCGGGCCTTCGCCCGCCGAAAGACAACAGCGAAATCGACCTGCCCGATGAGCTCGTGAACGCCTTGGACGCCGATCCGGATCTTGCCGAAGCGTTTCGCCGGCTGACGCCGGGGCGACGAAAAAGCTACGTCATCGCCCTCTCATCGGCGAAGACCGCGGCGACGCGGATTGCACGGATCGCAAAGCATCGGGAGAAGATTCTCGCCGGGAAAGGTGCGAACGAACGCTAGCTCATGTCCGCTGGCGTTCAACTGTATGACCCGAGATCGACGGCGCGCGCCCTAACACGCGTTCGCTCAAGGCATGACGCGCACCGGTTCATCTCGCGCCTGTTTTCACCTCCTCAAACCCCCTGACCCAGCCCCAACGCTGCAGCCAAAGCGACCGCTGCGCGCGCGCGTTCGGCATGGGCTTCGGCTTGGGCGGTTTGGGCGTCGTAGAGCGTGCGGTCGGCGGTGAGCACGTCGAGAAAATTCGTCAGGCCCGCGCGATAGCGCGCCAGCGCGAGCTGTGCGGCGTCGCGCGCGGAGGCGACCGCTTCGTCTTGCGCGGCGGCGCGCGCTTCGGCGTTGCGCAGCCGCGCGCGTTGGGTTTCGACATCGGCGATGCGGTCCAAAACGGTTTGACGCAGACGCGCAGCTTCCGCTTGCGCACCTTCATTTTCAGCGGCGGCGAGCGCGCGCAGACGGCCGAAATTGAACAGCGGCGCGATCAGCGTCGCCTGCGCTTGCGATCCGTCGATGGCGCCGGAATAGCCTGCCGGCGCCGCTACCTCCGACAGCGCCGCGCCGATGCTGATGCGCGGCCACAGATCCGCGCGCGCGGCGGCGGCGTTGAAGCCGGCGCGCGCCAGGCGCGCTTCC
>CAZMRN010000386.1:0-2331 GCA_964568575.1 uncultured Caulobacteraceae bacterium | reverse complement strand
AATCGAAATCGCCGGCATGCTGGATTTGCATGGGCTGACAGCGCCGCAGGCCCAGGCGGCGGTGCATCGGTTCTTGCGCCATAGCCACGATGAGGGCGCGCGGGCCGTGCTGATCGTAACGGGCAAGGGCCGGCCCAACGCCGAGCGCGGCTGGGAGATCGGCGTCTTGAAGCGGCATCTGCCGGACTGGCTGGGGGCGCCGGCGGTGCGCGGCCTCGTGTCCGGCTTCGCCCAGGCGCATCGCCGCCACGGCGGGGGAGGGGCCTATTACGTGTTTCTCAAAAGCCGAAACGATCCGGGCCGATAGCGGCGCGTCTCAGGGCGCAGCTAAGCGCCGCCCCTCGAGCCTGACGCGCATCGCGGCGGGCATCACCGCATCGACCCGCGCGCCGTAGCGCCGCCGCAAGTCCTGCATGTCGAGCGGCCAGACGTCGATATCGGGATCGAAGGCCAGCTCCGCGCGCACATAATCGCCGCGCAGCCAGCGTTCACGGATCGCCGTGATCAGGTCATAGTCGCTGCGATTGACGGTTGGCACGTCTTCCCGGTCCGCGAACTGGACGTAGTACTCGGGCGACGCTGTCCAGAAGATCGCAAGCGCCGTCGCGCGGTCGCAATTCGGCTGCTCAATGATCGCGCGCCACACCGCGGCGTCGACGAAATCCCAATTGGCGGCGAGCGCGAGACGATGCCAGTCGTCCGGATTGCGATGGGTCGAGGTCAGCGTCTCCAGCGTGACATGACTTAACGCCGCCGGCGCCGTGACGGCCTGCCGTTCCGCTGGTCCGCAAGCGTGTAGACAGAGGGCCGCCAAACATGCTGAAAGCCGCAGCCTGTCCATCAATACGCCTCGCCGAACTTGCTGCGATTGCGCCCGTCAGCGCGCGGCTTTTTCTTCAAGGCCGGAGACACCCCGCCGTGCGACGAGGATTGCGGCGACGTCGTCCGGCGCCACGCCGGCGGCGCGCAGGGTCACAAGCAGGTGATAGAGCACATCCGCCGCTTCGCGCGCCAATGCGTCGCGATCGCCGCTGACGGCGGCGAGCGCCGCCTCGACGCCTTCTTCGCCGAGTTTTTTGGCGCATTTCTGCACCCCCTCCGCCAACAGGGACGCCGTGTACGAGAGCGCCGGATCGCCGCCGGCGCGCTCGTCGATCGTGCGCGCGAGCGCGTCAAGTTCTGCGCCGAGCGCGCTCATGACCGATACTCCATGGCTTCGCGCACCGGCGCGCCCGACGCGGCCAGCGCGGCGCGCGCCTGGCTCAAGCTATAGGTTCCGAAGTGGAAAATGGAGGCGGCGAGCGCGGCCGCTGCGCCGCCGTCTCGGATCGCCTCCACCAAATGCTCAAGCGTTCCTGCGCCGCCGGATGCGATCACCGGCGCCCGCACGCGCGCGGTGATTTCGCGCAGCAGCGCGATGTCATAGCCTTCGCGCGTGCCGTCGCGATCGATCGAGGTGACCAGCAATTCGCCGGCCCCGCGCTCCGTCGCCTCGACGGCGAAGCGCACGGCGTCGATTCCGGTCTCGCGCGACCCGCCATGGGTGAAAATTTCCCAGCGATCGGCCGCGACGCGCTTGGCGTCGATCGCCACGACGATGCATTGCGCGCCGAACGCCTTGGCGCAGGCGTCGATGACGTCCGGCGTGCGCACGGCTGCGGTGTTGATCGCGGCCTTGTCGGCGCCGGCGAACAACAGCGCGCGCACGTCTTCCGGGCTGCGGACGCCGCCGCCCACGGTCAGCGGCGTAAAGCACCGATCCGCCGTGCGCCGGACCACATCCAAAAGCGTGCCGCGATTTTCGTGCGATGCGGCGATGTCGAGAAAGCAGATCTCGTCGGCGCCGTGCGCATCATAGATCGCGGCCTGCTCGGCGGGATCGCCCGCGTCCTTCAGGTCGACGAAATTCACGCCTTTAACGACGCGGCCGTCGCGCACGTCGAGGCACGGGATGATGCGGGCGGCGAGCGTCATGCGCGCGCCGCCGCAAGCGCTTCGGCGGGGTCGATGTCGCCGTCATAGAGCGCGCGGCCGAGGATCGCGCCGTGGATGATTCCGTCGCGATGCGCTTTGAGCGCGCGGATGTCGTCCACGGATCGCAGCCCGCCGGATGCGATGACGGGAACCCGCACGGCGTCGGCGATTGCGGCGGTCAAGGCGACGTTGAAGCCGGATTTTTTCCCGTCGCGCGAAATATCGGTGACGATCAGGCAGGCGACGCCGGCGTCCTCGAAGCGCCGGGCGAGGTCGACTGCGGGCAACGTCGTGGTTTCGGTCCATCCTTGCACGGCGACGAAACCATCGCGCGCATCGATGCCGACCGCGATCCCG
>CAZMRN010000385.1:0-2331 GCA_964568575.1 uncultured Caulobacteraceae bacterium | reverse complement strand
GCAATGGGCGTGCGGAAGGCGACGGCTGGATCGGCTTTCGCCGCAACAATGCGTCGGTCGTGCGCGCCTCGGCGTCGGAGCCGCTGGGGCCGGGATGGGCATGGGCGAGCGTCGGCTTTATTCTGCTGCTCTTGGGATGGAGCCGCGAGGGGCGGTGATCGCGCCGCGCAGCGCTTGTTCTGCGCCCGGCTTCAACGCACAGACCAAGAGGCGGCGCGGATCGACCGGCCCCGGCAGGGTCAGCGCGCCCGGCGGCGCGCCGACGAAACCGAGCGGCGCGAAAAATTCCGGCGCGCCGATCAGCACGACCGCGTCAAACGGCGTAGCGCGACAGGCTTCAAGCGATGCGCGCACGAGTTCGGCGCCGAGGCCAGCATGCTGGCGCGCGGGATCAACCGCGAGCGGTCCCAGAAACAACGCTTCGCGCGCGCCCACGCCGATGCGCCAGATGCGGCAACAGCCGATCGGCGCGCCCTGCGAAAGGGCCACGCGCGAGAGGTCCGGCGCGAACACGGCGCCGTTCTCCCGCACGCGTTCGCTGGTTTTGGCGTGACGACCGGGGCCGAAGGCGCGGTCGAGCACGCGCTCGATCGCGGCGGCATGATTGCCGGATTCAGGAACGATTTCGGGGGCGGAAGCGGACACGAAGACCTCGAAGCGAACGGCGCGATACGGGGCGCGCCGCGGCTCCGCTCAGCGGGGCTTCGGCGCAGCGACGAAAAAGCGAGCGCGGCGGCGTCGTCGGAGGCGGAGGCCCAAGGTCATGCGCGGGCGGCGTATAGGGCGATGAGACGCAGGCGTCAAAGACATTCTTTCCCGCGCAGGGCGGCGGCGATGGTGGACGGCGCGGCGCGGCGGCGCGTAAGCAACGGTCGTGCTGCGCCTGCCCTCTCTCGCGATCTTTCGGCACGACGCCTTCGCGCGCTTCCTTCTGGTGCGGGTGCTGTCGGTGCTGTCGATGCAAATCCAGGCGACGGCCATCGGCTGGCAGGTCTATGACCTCGCGCGCAGATCGGGCCAATCGGTCAACGAAGCGACGTTTCTGCTCGGCGCCACGGGGCTGGCGCAATTTCTGCCGCTGTTCGCGCTGTCGCTGTTCGGCGGCCAGGCGGCGGACCGCTACGACCGCAAACGCATCATCGTCATCTGCCTTGCCGCGAAGGCGTGCTTCGCAGCCCTGCTGATCGCGGCCTCGCGCCAGCCCCCCGATATCGCGATCGCGGCGATCTTCACCGTGGCGGTGATGATGGGCGCCACGAACGCCTTCCTGCCGGCGGCGACGCAGGCGCTGTTGCCGACTCTGGTGCCGCGCGAGGAGCTGCCGCAAGCGATCGCGTGGTCGTCGCTGGGCTTCCAGACCGCCGCGATCACCGGACCCGCGATCGGCGGTCTTCTTTATGGCGCAGGCGCCGGCGCGGCCTATGGCGCGGCCGGCGCGCTGCTGGTGGGCGCAACCGTGCTGATCGCTGCGACGCGCACGCCCAAACAGGACAAGATCGAAAACGCGCGCACCATCGCGATGATCCGCGAGGGCCTCGCTTATGTGCGCGACAACAAGATCGTGCTCGGCGCGATCTCGCTCGATCTTGTCGTCGTCTTGCTGGCGGGCGCGGTGGCGCTGTTGCCGGCCTTCGCGCGCGACGTGCTGCATGCGGGGCCGGAACAGCTCGGCTGGCTGCGCGCCGCAAGCGCCATCGGGGCGGGAAGCGTGGCGCTCTATCTCGCGGTCAATCCGCTGCGTCAAAACATCGGGCGCTGGATGTTCGCCGCGACCTTCGTGTTCGGCGCAGCGACGATCGTTTTCGGCCTGTCGGAACTGTTCTGGCTCACCTTCGCAGCGCTCGTGGTGTGCGGCGCGGCCGACATGATCAGCGTCTATGTGCGGTCGAGCCTGATCCAACTCGCGACGCCTGACGCCATGCGCGGCCGCGTCGGCGCGGTGAGCTTCATCTTCATCTCCGCCTCGAACGAATTGGGCGATTTCGAAGCCGGCGTCATGGCGCGCATTTTCGGCCCGCAACTCGCCGTCGCCATCGGCGGAACCGCAGCCATCGGCGCGGCGGGCTTGTGGATGCGCCTGTTCCCGCAATTGGCGAAAGCCGACGGCTTCGAACCGGCGAAATAAACGCCGGCCCGCCTATGCCCTCCCCTTGGCGCAGCGGCGCCTTTTCCTGGCCGGCGCCGGCGCCTATGGTGCGGCCCGGATCGGGAGGAGAACGAGCCATGGGCGTTCTGGACGGCAAAACCATCATCGTCACCGGCGGCGGCAACGGCATCGGGCGCGAATGCGCGCTGCTGGCCGCGCGCGAGGGCGCCAATGTGCTGGTCAAC
>CAZMRN010000384.1:0-2334 GCA_964568575.1 uncultured Caulobacteraceae bacterium | reverse complement strand
CTCTGGGCGGCGATGCTGGGTTTCTTCACCGGGCTCGCTTTTTTGCGTCAGGGCCGCTTCGGCGCGTTCGTCGCCTGGGGCGTCGCCAGCGCCGTCGCGATCGCGCCGACTTTGGCCTGGATCGTCTTCGTTGCGCCGCAGGAAAATCCCGGCGCAGAGGGGCCGGTGCTGCCGCCGCTGGACGCGCTGGCTTATGGCCGCAACCAGTTTCTGCGCGGTCTGGTGGTGAAGACCTTCGGGTCCAATCTCGCGGCGTTCGCCGCCGCCGTGCTGTGCGCCCCGCTGCTGCTGCGCAAGCGCGATCCGTTCGATGGCGCGCTGGCCCTGGCGGTTCTCGGAACCGTGCTCGTCGCGTTCGCGATCCATCTGGGCTTCGTGCCGATGATCAAGGAGCGCGCCTTCATCGTCATCATGCCGGGCGTTATCTACCTGATCGCCCGCGCCATTCTCGCTTGGTCGCCGGAGAAGCCGCGCGCCGGTCGCCTGATCGCAGCGATCCCGGTCGCAGCGTGCGTGACGCCGTTCCTGTTCTTCGGGGAGTATTTCAAGGATCGCGAGCAATTGGACGAAGTGCGCGCCATGATCGCGAGCGCGGGCGATTGCGCGGGCGCGCCCGTGGTGATGCATTATCGCCCTTCCGAGCAGGCGCAGGACTTTCACCCATTCATGCTGCGCATGGCGCTGCGTGGGGCGGCGGACGGCGAAGACATTCGCGTCATCGACGCGAAGGACATCATCGCCGGACGGGTGCAAAGGCCCGAACTCGGCCCAAGCGCGTGCCATGTCCGCGCGCTCGCGCTGGTGCTGCCCAAGGGCGACGGACCCACCCATGACGAGGCGCGCGCCGAAATGCGCGCCGCCGGCCTGCCGCTCGACACATGGCGCGAAGTGCCGCTCGGAAGGGGGCGAAGCCTGGTGTGGGTCGAGGCTGGCGGATCGTGATCGCGGGCGGTGCGGGCGCTGGCCTCAGCCCGCGAGCGCAGGCTGTCGCGTAACGCCTGGCTTTGCGCGTTCCCGGTGTTGGCGCCACGGCGCCTTCCCCCCAAAAGCGCGCTTGACCTTACCTGGACGCCCTCCTATTTTCCGCGCCTCTCCGAACGGGGGCGGTCCATGGGAGAAGTCCATGGAGGCGCCGCGCCGGCGAGATGGCTGCATAACGGGCGCGCCGTGAGCGGTTTCCGTCCAGCGACCAGTCCCATGAAGGGGGCGGGCGCTGCGGAGACGAGCACAGCGCGCCTATCGACATTGAAGCAACGGGATCAGCTAGGCGCATGCCGACCATCAACCAATTGATTCGCAAGCCGCGGAGCCCGCTGCTGGCGCGCAACAAGGCGCCGGCCCTGAAGGCCTGCCCGCAGCGGCGCGGCGTGTGCACGCGCGTCTATACGACCACGCCCAAGAAGCCGAATTCGGCGCTGCGCAAGGTCGCCAAGGTGCGTCTGACCACCGGCATCGAGGCGGTGTGCTACATCCCGGGCGAAGGGCACAACCTGCAGGAGCACTCCGTGGTGCTGATCCGCGGCGGCCGCGTGAAAGATTTGCCCGGCGTCCGCTACCACATCCTGCGCGGCGTGCTCGACACGCAAGGCGTCAAGAACCGCAAGAAGCGCCGCTCGCTCTACGGCGCCAAACGACCCAAATAAGGAAGCCGATCCATGTCCCGCCGCCACCGCGCCCAGCAGCGTGAAGTTCTGCCCGATCCCGTTTTCGGCGATCTCGTGCTGACCAAGTTCATGAATTACATCATGTATGAGGGCAAAAAGTCGGTCGCTGAAAAGATCGTCTATGGCGCGCTGGACACGGTGGAGCGCAAGCTGAAGCGGCGCGCGATCGAGACCTTCCACGAAGCGCTCGACAATGTCTCGCCGGCGATCGAGGTGCGCTCGCGCCGGGTCGGCGGCGCCACCTATCAGGTGCCGGTCGAGGTGCGCCCGGAGCGCCGCCAGGCGCTGGCGATCCGCTGGCTGGTGTCGGCGGCGCGCGCGCGCAACGAGAACACCATGGAAGACCGCCTCGCCTCGGAGCTGATCGACGTTTGACTCGACGCGGTCGGCACGATCATCGTCCGCGGTGAAGAAGCGCGAAGACACGCACCGCATGGCGGAAGCGAACCGCGCCTTCTCCCACTACCGCTGGTAACCACATCCTCGCGACCGGGCCCTGAACTGATCCGGCGCAAGCGACAGGACAGAATTCCATGCCGCGCCAATACGCCATCGAGCACTATCGCAATTTCGGCATCATGGCCCACATCGATGCGGGCAAGACCACGACGACCGAGCGGGTGCTGTTCTATTCCGGCAAGAGCCACAAGATCGGCGAAGTCCATGACGG
>CAZMRN010000383.1:0-2335 GCA_964568575.1 uncultured Caulobacteraceae bacterium | reverse complement strand
CGTTGCGCGTGAGCGCTTCGGCGTGGCGCGCGCGCAGATCGGCGAGGCCGATCGCGTCGACGCTTTGCTGCGTGGCGATGCGCGCATAGGGGTGATCGGGAAACAGCGCCTCGTCGAGCGCGCGGCCCGCCAAGAAGCTCGCATTGGTTTCGCGCTGGCGCAGGCCGATCGTCACCTGGCGCTTGATGCGGGCGAACGGCTCGGCGTCTAAGCGCGGCGCGGTCAGCGCCAATTGCGCCATCTCGAACGCGGCGTCGCGGTTGCGCGTCAGCGTCGTCAGGCTCATGCCGACGCCGTCGTCATTGGCGCCGAAGCGCAGCGCCATCGTGAGATCCTGCAGGCGCTGCTTGAAGCTGTTGGCGTCGTAGGGGCCGGCGCCTTCGGTGAGCATGTCCGCCATCAGGCTGGAGAGGCCGGTTTGCGCAGCGGGATCGGCGGCGCCGCCGCCGCGCCACGAGGCGCGCAGAACGATCATCGGCACGGTGGAATCCGAAACGAGCCACGCCTCGATCCCTCCGGGAGACACGACGCGCTGGACCGCCACGGCGCGATCCGCCGCAGGCGCAACGGCGCTTTGTGCGCGGGCGTTGTCCACGCTCAGGATCGGCGCCGCTGCTGCCATGAACAGCGCTGCCGCAAACGCGCGGCAGCCGCGCAGCGCAACGCTCATGGGGCCGCCTCCTGCGGCAGCAGCAGGCCCGTAACGGAGCGGCTGTCGTTCAGCGCGTCGCGCGCGGCGGCGACGACGTCGTCGCGCGTGACGGCCATGATGTCGTCCTGCCAATGCACGACGTCATCGATGCTTTCGCCCTGCGCCAGCGACGCGCCGAAAATCCGCGCCAGCGTCTCCTGGCTGTCCTGCGCGTAGATCGCCGCGGCGGCGAGCGACGCCTTCGCGCGCGCCAGTTCGGAGTCGGTCGGCCCGTCGCGCAGGAACGCGCGCACCTCGGCGTCGAGCGCGGCCTCCACGTCGGCGAGCGTGCGTCCCGCAGCTGGCGTGGCGTAGAGCGACACCACGCCGCCGCCGAGCCCCGCCGTATCCGCTGCAGCCCCTGCGCTGACGGCTATCCCTTGGGTTTCCACCAAGGCGCGATAGAGGCGGCTGGTTTCCGAACCGCCCAAGATCTCCATCGCGACGTCCAGCGCATGCGCCTGACGGCCCGTGTCGGTGGCGTAGCTCAGACTGCGATAGAGCCGCGACAGCGACGGCTGACGCACTTTCGGATCGGCGTGGCTGACGCGCATCGGCCCAACATCGGGGGGATCGCGCGTCCATGTGCGCTGCGGGAGGTCGCGCGTCGGCCGCACCCGCCCATAGGTGCGTTCGGCGAGCGCGCGGACGGCGGCGGCGTCGACGTCGCCGGCGACGACGAGGATCGCGTTGTTCGGCGCATACCAGGTGCGATAGAAAGCCTCCGCCGCGGCGAGATCGAGCGCTTCGATTTCGTGCAGCCACCCGATCACCGGCGTTCCGTAGGGGTGATGCGGATAAAGCATCGCGCGCATGCGCTCATTCAGCACCGCGCCGGGATTGTTGTCGGTGCGCTGGCGGCGCTCCTCGACGATCACGTCGCGTTCGGCGGCGATGAGCTCCGCCGTCAAGCGCAGATTGCGCATGCGGTCGGCCTCCATGCGCATGACGAGTTCGAGGCGGTCTGCGGCGATGCGCTGGAAGTAGGCGGTGTAATCCCAGGAGGTGAAGGCGTTGTCCTGGCCGCCATTGCGCGCGACGGTGCGGGAGAATTCGCCGCTGGCCACCGCGCGCGTGCCTTTGAACATCAGATGTTCGAAATAGTGGGCGATGCCGGACGCGCCGCGCGGCTCGTCGGCGGCGCCGACGCGATACCACACCATGTGCGTCACAACCGGCGCGCGGCGATCTTCGATCACCACGACCTGCATGCCGTTGCGCAGCGTGAACGTCTCGGGTTGCGGCAACGCCGCGACGGGGGCGGCGTGCAGAACGAAAGCCGCCGCGATTGCGGCGATGAAACGCCGCGCCACGATTCTCAAGTGCCGGGCAGCTTGAAGCCGCCGCCTTCGCGCCGTTCGATCACGACCGGCGCGCCGCCGGTGACGCGGCGGATCGCTTCCTGGTCGGCGATGCGGCGCGCTTCGGCTTCGGCGTCTTCGGCCTGCTCCTGCTCGCTGGCGCCGAAGCGCAGCAGGCGATCGACGAAGCCCTGGTCGCGATGCACGATGTTGGCGCCTTCGAAATCGACCTGGTCGCGAATTGTGGGATCGACCGCCTCGGCCCCGGCGCGGGCGACCAGCGTGCGCTCGCCGGCGCTGGCGTCGCGCCCGAGATCCTGGCCGAACAGCGCCGCGCGCGCCT
>CAZMRN010000382.1:0-2349 GCA_964568575.1 uncultured Caulobacteraceae bacterium | reverse complement strand
CCTGAGCGCGGCGAGCGCGGCCAGCGCGCGCGCTTCCTCGGCCGCGTCGGGCGGGGAGGCGGCGCGACGGCTCCTGGTGGGAGCGGGCCGGAATCGATCGGCTAGAGACATGGGACGCACCCAGCGGACCCCTTCCGGGGTTAAGGCGCGGTAAAACGGCGCGATGATTCCCGCCGCCGCCCCCGCCGCCGCCCCTGTGGAAAACGCCCACGCCGATCGGGACAAGCTGAGGACAAGCCTGCTCGCCTGGTATGGTTGTCTGGGGAGAGACCTGCCCTGGCGCGTGTCCCCCCATGGCCGCGCCTGTGGAGAACGGCCCGATCCGTATCGCGTGTGGCTGTCCGAGGTGATGCTGCAGCAGACGACCGTGGCGGCGGTGCAGCCCTTTTTCGCGCGCTTCCTGGCCCAGTTCCCGACCGTGGCGGCGCTGGCGTCGGCGCCGCGGGAGGCCGTGCTCGAGGCCTGGGCCGGGCTCGGCTATTATTCGCGCGCGCGCAATCTGCACGCCGCCGCCCAGGCGCTGGCCGCGCACGGCTTTCCCGGCGACGAGGCGGGTTGGCGCGCCTTGCCGGGCGTGGGGGCCTACACCGCAGCGGCGGTCGCCGCGATCGCGCTCGACCAGCCGGCGAACGTCGTCGACGGCAATGTCGAACGGGTGATGGCGCGCCTGTTCGCGGTGGAGACGCCGTTGCCCGACGCCAAGCCGATCCTGCGCGACCTGGCGGGAACCCTGGTCGCCGCCGACCGACCCGGCGATTGGGCGCAGGCCTTGATGGATCTTGGCGCGACCGTGTGCACGCCGAAAAATCCGCGCTGCGATGTTTGCCCCTGGCGCGACGCATGCGCCGGACATGCCTCAGGCGCGCCGGGGCGCCTTCCGCTCAAGCGCGCCAAGGCGCCGCGCCCGCAGCGGTTTGGCGCAGCGTATTGGCTGGAGCGCGGCGATTGCGTGCTGATGGTGCGTCGCGACGACAAAGGTCTGCTCGGCGGCATGTTGGCGCTTCCGACAACGGACTGGCGCGAAGCCGCGTGGCGCGAAGAAGATGTTCTCGCCGCGGCGCCGGCGCCGGGCGCATGGCGATCGTGCGGGTCCGTGCGCCACGTGTTCACGCACTTCGCGCTCGAGCTGCGCGTCTTTGCGCTGCGCGACGATGCGTGTGCGGCGCAAGGCGCGTGGACGCCGATCGCCGCGATCGCCGGACTGCCGACAGTGTTCCGCAAGGCGGCCGCGCTGGCTCAGCGGACGACGCGATAATCCGGCGCGACGCGCATGTCGCGCCAATAGGCGGCGAGCCCGATTTCCTCGACTAGCGCTTCGAAGCGCCGGTCGCGCCGCATCGCGGCGGTCGCGGGCATGAACAGGAAATGCGTGAGGCGCAGATCGTCCTGCACCATCGCGCCCTGCTGCGCGCTGAACAGATAGGGGCCGACCTGAAAGCCGCGCCCGAAGAAATAGGCTTCCGCCACCTCGAAGGCGCCGTCGAGCGCGCCGAGCGCGGCGTGCACGCTGATGGCGTTTTGCGCAAAACCTGCGCCGCGCGTGGCCAAATCGCGATTGATCTCAAGGGCGCGCGCGCGGTCGGCGGCGGCGCCGGTGGCGAAAGCGCGCGCCGTGTCGGCGCAGGCTTCGAAATTCCAGTCGGGGATGTCCGCCGGCCAGCCGGAGCGGTCGCGTGCGATGGCCTCGGCGCGCGCCGCCCGGCCGTTATAGGTCAACAGCCAGAAGCGCGTGAACCAGACGCCGAAATGCCCTGGCCAACGGGTCGCTGCGCCGTCGATCATCCGCAAGGACTCTTCGATGCGCCCGACGCCCCAATAGGTCATCGCCAGATGCATGCGCGGGTACGGCGCCATCGGATCGCGCGCGACGCTGCGCTCGCCGACCGGCGCCGCCGCGCGCAGACGACCGACGGCGTTGAGCAGCGAAAACAGCACGCGCGTGGCGCCGAGGTGATCGGGCGCGCGGCGCAAGGCGTCGCGCAAGACGCTCTCGGCGAACGCCCAGCGGCCATAAGGGTTGCGCTCGAGCACAAGCCCCAAATGCGCCTCGATATGGTCGGGCGCGATCGTGAGCGCGCGCTCGAACGCCGCCAAAGCATTTTGGCGCACAGCCGCCTGGCCCTCGCGCGGCGTGAAGCGCAGGCTTGAGATGTAGGCGTAGCCGAGCGCGCTCCAGGCGTCGGCGTTGTCGGGCGCGAGCGTCGTCGCCTCGCGCAGAAAGGCGACGGCCTGGGCGGTCTGGTCGGGCAGATTGAGGCGGATCGCGGCGAGCCCTTGCTCGATCAGGAGCTGCGCCTCGCTGTGCGGCCGCGACTGCGGCCAGAGCGTCAGGCCCGCCGCCGCAGCGCC
>CAZMRN010000381.1:0-2352 GCA_964568575.1 uncultured Caulobacteraceae bacterium | reverse complement strand
CATTGACGCTCGGGATGCCGCGCGCGGGGATCGCTTGTTTTTTGGCGCAGGGCGGATGCTGCGGCGCGGCGCCGGCGCCATGACCTTTGCGGCCCTGGCGACGGTGGTCCTCATCGCCTTCATCGAGGTCGCGCGCGGCGCGCCGCGATCGGCGCCGATGCCGGATTATGCGATGATCCCGTCGGGCGCGTTCGGCGTCTTCGCCATCGTGTGGCTCATCGCCACCATTGTGCGCCGCCGCCCGGCGCGGCTGCTTCTGCTGCGGAAGTTCAATGTGCGGCGCATCGGCGAAGGTCTTGCGCGCGTCATCTCGAACGAGCTGCGTCCCTACGGTCATGTCGTGAGCCTGTCGGACCGGCACATCCGCCGCGGGCGGCTCGAGTGGCTGGGATCGCTGGCGATGTCGCTCAACAATCCCGCTATGGCGGCTTGGCTAGCAGTCACCGCGCCGGTGCGCATCGTGTGGCGCTTGTTCGACCGCTCGCGCATGGGCCCGGCTTTGGTTGCGAACGCGCGCGACTACCGCAATCTCGCGCGGCGCCTGCGCGATCGCGCGGGCCTCAATCTGCAAACAGCGCTGACCTCGAAGGAGGCGTTCCTGGTGCGCACCAGCGACGCCTGGTGGCGGATGACGGTGCAGCTCCTGTTCGAGTCGTGCGACGCGATCGTCGTCGATCTCACGTTGGTCGCGGCTGGCACGGCGTGGGAGCTTGATCGCATCCGCGAAGATCGCGCGGTTGGGCGCTGCGTCTTCATCGCCCACCAGGGCGCGGCGGAAACCGCCGCGGCGGCGCTGCGCGCCTGGGGCTTCGCCAAGGCCTGCCATCTCTATGACGACGGCGGCGTCATGCGCGATCGAACCGCTTTTCGCGCCGACTTGCTTGAAGCTATGCGCGCCACGATCGACGTGGCCAACGCCGCGTGAGCGCGGCGGAGTGGATCGGGCGCGGCAAGGTGCGCGCGCGCTGGGCGGAGGATGCCCTGGAGATCGCGATCGACGGCGTCACCACACAGGCGAAGTACTACAAGCCGCTGGTGTACGAATTTTTCCGCAAGGATTTCCCTGCGCGCCCGCGCTGGGGCGATTTCTGCGTCGAAATTGTGATGGAGCATGTCGGCGATCCGCCGCATCTCGATCTGGACAATCTGGCGAAGTCGCTGCTCGACGCGTTGAAGGGCTTCGTCTTTCACGACGACAGCCAGATCGCGCGGCTGGTGTGCGAACGCCGGCCCGGCGAACGCGATCGCGTGTTCGTCGCCGCGCGCGCGTTGCCCCCGGCTAACCCTTGAATTTTGCGAACGGCGTAGGCAGCGCGGTGCCGGTGGCTTTGGCGAGCAGCGCGCCGGCCTCATCGTAAATCTCGCCTTCGGTGAAGGCGATCGTGCGCCCCCATTTCACCACGCGGCCGATGCAGCGCAGCGTCTGGCCCGGCAGGGCGGGGCGCAGAAAGCTGGTTTTCATCTCCAGCGTCGGCATCACATGCGTCATCCCCGACGCGACCACGCCGGCGACGCTCATCACCTCGTCGAGCATCGCGCACAGGAAGCCGCCCTGCACCTGGCGCATCGGGTTCATGAAATCTTCGCGCGCGACGAACGTCGCCTCGACGCGCATCGCCGCCTGATCGACGGCGACGATCTCGAAGCCGAGCAATTGCGAACCGCGCGGGCGATTGGTCGAGCGCTGGAAGCGCGCCAGCAACTCCGCATCCGTGGGACGCGGCGGCGCAGGCGTGTCGCTCACTTCTTGCGGAAGGCGTCGAGGCTGACGACCGGCGCGGCGCGCGTTTCCGGCGCCGGCTCATCCTGCGCAATAGCGGCGGCGGCGGGCGCGGGGCCCTGCGTGACCGATTGGGCGGTCGCGCGCGGCTCGGCTGCGCTTTCGAACTGCAGGCCGAATTTCACGGAAGGGTCGAAGAAACGGGTCAGCGCAGCGAACGGCACCACAAGCGGGTGCGGCGCGCCGCCGAACTTCAACAGCACGCGGAAGCGATCAGGATAGACTTCCAGATCCCAGTACTGGTGCTCGAGCACGATGGTCATTTCATCGGGATAGCGGCTGAGCAGATGATCGGGAATCGACACGCCGGGCGCGCGCGTGCGGAACGTGATGTAAAAATGATGCTTGCCCGGCAGGCCGCGCGGGCCTTGCGCCTGCTGCAATGCAGCGCGCACGACGGAACGCAGCGCGTCCTGCATCATCTGGTCGTACCCGAGCAGATCGTCGGTCACGGCCGAACCCCCATACCTTGTCATTGGCCTCACCCTTAGCGCCTGCGCGTATGCAGTCAACGCGCCATTCAGCGCGCGCGAAAACGCGTGCGCGCGCGGCGCCCGCGAGGCGAACTTGAC